>CAISJH010000610.1 GCA_903885585.1 uncultured beta proteobacterium | reverse complement strand
CCGTGCTTCGGGCTTGGCTCGATGGTCATGTGCTGCCCGCATTTGCGGGCCGTGTGCTGGCGGTCGACCTTACTGTGGCGCTTCAATGCGCCCAGCTGCATGTGCCAGACAGGCTGAGTGAGCGCGACGCGATGATCGCGGCTACTGCCAATGTGCACCGCATGACGGTGGTCACCCGGGATGTGGTTGACTTTGCGTCCTGCGGGGTAGCCCTGCTGAATCCGTGGCAATCGCAGTGATGCCAACGTGCACCAGTTTTGAGGAAGTACCCACATGACTTCAGCCGTGACTACCGAGCGCAGCGGCGCTGTGCTGACCATTCACCTGCATCGCCCCCACGCGAGAAACGCTGTGGATGGCCCTACAGCTGCGGCACTGCTGGAGGCCTTTGAAGCCTTCGAGGCCGATGAGACCTTGAGCGTTGCCGTGCTCCATGGCCAAGGCGGCACCTTTTGCGCAGGGGCTGACCTCAAGGCCCTGGGTGATCCGGCCCGCAGAAACTTCATTGAGCCCACCGGAACGGCCCACGGTCCCATGGGGCCCACCCGAATGGACTTCAGCAAGCCTGTCATCGCTGCCATTGAAGGACATGCCGTGGCCGGTGGGCTGGAACTGGCCTTGATGTGTGATCTACGCGTGGCCAGTCGCAGTGCGGTGCTGGGCGTGTTCTGCCGCCGCTGGGGAGTGCCGCTGATCGACGGAGGCACCGTGCGATTGCCACGCGTGGTGGGGATGGGTCGGGCGCTGGATCTCATCCTGACCGGTCGTGCGGTGGATGCGCCGGAGGCGCTGGCCATGGGGTTGGTCAATCGCGTGGTGGACGATGGGCAGACGCTGGCCGCAGCTCAAGCGTTGGCGTCAGAGATCGCCGCGTTTCCCCAGGTCTGCATGAGGGCAGACCGCGCCTCAGCTCACGCCCAATGGGGTCAACCGATGGCGCAGGCTCTTCGTCAGGAGGGTGCCGGTGGCTACCGGGCCGTGCACGATGAAGGCGTGAAGGGCGCCGCCCGTTTTGCCAGCGGCGCCGGCCGGCATGGCGAGCCGGCGTGAGCAGCGTGCAGCCCGCACGGGGCGCTGTTCTGCCCATGTGGGGTGAGATGACCCAGCCGCTCGATCAGGCCCTTCACAGCTTGGATGACGCGGGGCCCAGGCTCTCCAAATCCCGCCTGCTGGCCTACCGCCCGTGCGAGCGGCGCCTGTGGCTGGGGAGATTCATCGGCGCAACCTGCTGGAGGTTTCGGTGCCGCAGCGCCGTGGCCGACGGCCAGTTGGCCGTCAGGCTGCAACCACCACCCTGACAGATGCCTCAGCCAGCGCCAACGCCAGTGCCTTTGGTGGTTCCGCATCGGTAATCAATACATCGATCTCCCGAAGTCCACAGGCCTGGACCAGTGAGCGCTTTCCGAACTTGCTGGCGTCGCACAGCAGGATGACCTGATCTGCGTGCTCTATGTAGGCCCGCTTGACCTGTGTGTCTTCGGGTGAGGAGTCGAAGCCGCCCTCCTGGGTCAGCCCAGCCACTCCTATGAAGGCCTTGCTGAACCAGCGGCGTGAGGCGTCTTCCACGGCCTGCTGGCCGCAGACTGACAACTCCTGCGCGCGCACGATGCCCCCTGGCATCAGAACGACGCAGCGTGAACCGGCCAACAGGCTGGCCACGCGCAGGTGGTTCGTGAACACATGAATTCCGGCATGCTTGACCAATTCGCGTGCCAAGGTCAGCGCCGTGCTGCCAACATCAAGGGCGATGTTGTCCTCGGGCGACAGCAGCCCTGCGGCGCTGCGGGCGATGGCCTGCTTGGCGACGATCTGACGGCGTCTGCGAGTCTCGTACTGCTGCTCGCGCATGTCGGCCTCGCCCATGGCGGGTGGCCCACCGGGCAGGGATGCCGCCTGCGTCGCCACCGCTGCACCTTGCGACCGCTGGATGAGGCCTTGCTTGCTCAAGGCCTCGAGGTCGCGCCTGGCGCTCATCTGCGAGATGCCAAAGCGCTCTGCAAGCGTGGCGACTCGGACATAGCCGTCGCGTCGTACCCATTCGACTATGCGCTGCTGTCGTACAGCTGCGGGCAACGCCGTCTCGGCCGTACGCTGTACCAAAGCGGCAGGCCCGGCAAGAACAGCGTCACCTGATGTCGGCATGGTGGCCTGGATTGTGACGGGTCAAGCTTGGCCGTCTCCGCGCGGGTCGGTCGCGCTCTCGAAGCTGCCATCGGAGCGGCGGCGAACGAACTGCACATGGCCGGCGCGGTCGTCGCGCTCGGCCGCCATCACCAGCGGCAAACCTACCCGGGAAAGTGCTTCACTGGTCACCTCGCCCACGGATGACTCGGCCAGGACCACGTTGGCGTCACCCGAACCGAAGGTTCCAACCACCCAGCGCGGCGCAGACAACGCTTGCTCCGCAGGTATACCCGCCAATAGACGCATCAGGACTTGCGTCAGGATCTGGGGTTGGCTCTTCCCACCCATGCAGCCGAGCGCACCCTCGATCAGGCCGTCACGGCGCAGCAGTGAGGCTGTGAGCGTGCTGGGGGGGCGGCGTCCGCCTGCCAGCACGGCCGGCCCGTCATGCAGGGTGAAGGCGGCGCCGCGGTTCTGGCAGACGATGCCGGTGCCAGGTTCGAGCATGCCCGCGCCAAAGGCATGGAAGATGCTCTGAATCACCGTGACGGCGTGGCCTTTGTCATCCTGTGCCACGATGGCCACGGTATCGCCGCTGGGTCGCGGGCGAGGGGGAGTGGCTGGCATCGGGCAACTCAGGTCGACGGCGGTCCGCGCGAGGTCCTCGATCAGTTCGTCGGACAACAACCAGTCCAGGTCTACCTCCACGTGCTCAGGGTCGCCCAGGAAGCGGTCTCGGAGGTCTGCTGTGAGTGCGCACAACCGCGCAAGGGTCGTGCCGGCTTCACCGCACGGGTCGGCCTGATGCAGGCCCAGCCGCGACATGGCCGCCAACAGTTGCATCAACACATGACCCTGGGAGACGGGTGGCGTGGTGAGGATCTCGTAGGGACCGAAACGAGTGGACAGGGGCTCAACCCAGCGTGAGCGGTGGACTTCAAGATCCTCTGCAGTCAACAGGCTGCCGCAGGCCTGCAGGCCCGCCACGAATCGCGCGCCCACTTCGCCGCGGTAGAAAGCGTCCGGACCCTCCTCGGCGATGCGGGCCAGGCTCTGGGCAAGAGCAGGCTGCCGCAGGAGCTCTCCTGTACGCAGTACGCGTCCGTCCTCGTGGAAGAAGACCCCACGCAACCCGGGGTCGAGCGCAAGCCGCTGCTGCAATGCCTCCAGGTCTCGTCCAAGCGCCGCGGCCACCGGTACGCCCTGATGCGCCAGCGTGATGGCATCTTCCAGCAATCGAGCCCAGGGCAGGGTGCCGCCTTGCGCATGCAGGTCGGCCCAGGCGGCGACCACCCCCGGCACGGTGATGGGGTGTACACCGTGGATCGGCATGGACGAGTGCAGGCCGCGCAAGGCACTGGCGCTCTGTGCTGCCGCAGCCGCGCCACTGCCGCCCAGTGCCCGGGCGCGGCCATCGGGTAGCGCCACCAGTGCCTGGATGTCGCCGCCAATGGAGCACATGTGCGGGTACACGACAGTCAGCACCGCGCAGGTTGCGATGGCCGCATCCAGCGCGGTACCGCCCTCTTGCAGCGCGCGTTCGCCCGCACGGGTGGCCAGAGCGTGGGGTGAGGCAATGGCGCCGGGTGTAGGCATGGCAGTCTTCAGTGAATGGTGGATAGAAAGGCCTTGAGGCGGGCAGGGGCCTGCTCGCCAAAGAACTGATCAGGGGCCGCCTGATGGCAGATCTGCCCCTCATCCATGAGGACCAGGCGGTCCGACACCTGGCGAGCGAACCCCATCTCGTGGGTGACGATGATCATGGTCATGCCGGTGGAGGCCAGTTCGGAGATCACCGAAAGTACCTCGCCCGTGGTCTCAGGGTCCAGCGCGCTGGTGGGTTCGTCGAACAACATCAACTCGGGGCTCATCGCCAGGGCGCGCGCGATGGCTGCGCGCTGCTGCTGTCCTCCCGACAGCTTCATCGGGTATGCGTCGGCCTTGGCCCCCAGGCCCACCCTCTCCAGCAACCGCATCGCGTTGTCTCGCGCCTGCGCCACAGGCTGGCCCAGCACCCGCACGGGCGCCTCGATGATGTTCTCCAGCACGGTCATGTGCCAGAACAGGTTGAACTGCTGGAACACCATGCCGATCCGCCGCCGCTGCAGGACCACCTGCCGGTTTGCCAGGGGCCGAAGGCGGTCACCCGACTCCTTGTACCCGATCAGTTCATCGCCAACGAAGATCCTGCCGCCCTCGTAAGTCTCCAACTGGTTGATGCACCGCAGGAACGTGCTCTTGCCCGATCCGGAGGGGCCAATGATGCACATCACCTCGCCGCGCAAGACTTCAAGGTCAACGCCGCGCAGCACCTCGGTCTGACCGAAGCGCTTGCGCACACCGACTGCACGCACCAGGGGCCTGGGGTCGCCGCCGCTCATGACCGACGCTCCCCGCTGCTCATGCTGGGCGTCAGATAGACGACCAGGCTCTGCCACCAAGTGCGCACCGGACGGTCGATTTCGTGGGCGCGCAGACGCGTCTCGATGACGCCCTGGATCGTGTTCCAGATGGCGGTGAGCACCAAGTAATTGAGAGCCACTACGGAAAGCAGTTCAAAGGACTTGAAGGTCGTGGCCGACATGCCTTCAGTGAGCAGAAAGATTTCCTGGACCCCGATCACACTGGCCAGCGAAGTGGTCTTGAGCATGTGGTTGAAGTCATTGCCGAACGGCGGGATGATGACGCGCGTAGCCTGTGGGATCACGATGCGCCAGTTCACCTGCCAGGCACTCATGCCCAACGATTTGGCCGCCTCCACCTGCCCACGCGCCACCGCCTGTACGCCGTTGCGCACGATCTCTGCCATGTAGGCACCTTCGTGAATGGCCAGTCCAATCACAGCGGCTTGGAACGATGCGGTCAGCTTCATGCCCAGTATCTCGATGTCAGAGAAACGGAACAGTCCAGCCGCTGCCATTCCGGAGAACAGCATCACCAGCAGCACCAGCACCGGAATGCCCCGGATCAGCCAAACATAGAAAGCGCAGACTGAGCGAACGAGGGCAAACCGGGACAGTCGGCCGAAACCCACCACCAGACCAATCAGCAGACCCAGCAGCATGGCCAGCACGGCCATCGTGACCGTGCGGCCCAGCGCGTTGAGGTAGGGCGCGCCGGGATTGACGATGCGTTCGATGAAGAACGCCCAGTCGAACCCCATCAGAGCTCCATGCCCTGCATGTTCCACTTCTCGATCAGCTTCTTGTAGGTGCCGTCGGCCACGATGCTGTCAAGCGAACGCTTGACCGCATTGGTCAAGTCGGTGTTGCCCTTGCGGATGCCGATGCCGGTGCCGATCAGGCCGAACGGGCTGCCCTTGGGCTTGAAGTCGTTCGGACGAAGGCGCACGTAGTAAGCGCCAGCAGTGGAGGTGGTGCCCACGGCATCCACCTGGCCGGTGGCCAGCTGCTGGAAGGTATCGGTCGTCGTCGGCAGAACGACCAGATTGATTTCGGGTTTGCCCGACTCCTTGAGCTTCTTGTTCGCCTCGATCGCCAGGTTGTGGATGGTGGTGCCGTTGGGGACGGCGACCTTCTTGCCGCCCATGTCCTCCAGCGAGGCGCCGGGCGCGTTGTCATTGCGGCGCACCACGATCTGCTGGCCAGTGCGCGAGAACGGCACCATGTCGATGATCTCCAGGCGTTCGGGCCGGATGAACAACTCCTGCATGACGGCGTCGCACTGCTGGGCCTGCAACGCGGGAATGAGACCTGGGAATTTCAACTGCACCCAGTTGACTTTCAGGCCCATGCGAGCCGCTATCTCGGCGCCCAGCTCCACTTCGAACCCGATGGGTTGCTGCTTCTCGTCGAAGTAGGCGCGCGGCGGGTTGTCGATCGTTGCGCAATAGTTGATCGATCCCTTGCTGGCCAGGGCCGCAGGCGCGGGCACCCTGGCGGTCTGCGCCATGACGGGGGCTGCCGTCCACAGGGCGCATGCGGCCAAACCTACGCCGAGGGCATGACGACGCAGGACCTGGGATGTTCTGGAAATGCTCATGACCGGGTACTCCTCAAGGGTTGGGACAGGGGAAGGGAACGGGAAGTGAACGTGATGGAAAGGGGACTCAGGTAGAAAGGTCAATCCATGAAGGCGCCGCCGTTGACGGCAATCGACTCGCCGGTAACGAAGGTCGCGTCGGCAGACAACAGGAAGGCCACGACGCGCGCCACGTCCAGCGGTTGCTCCAGGCGGCCCATGGGGGTGTCGGCTATCCATTGGCGCTTGACGCTGTCGGGGTCCGTGCCGCGCAGGCGGGCCTCCCACTCCAGTTCACGCACCTGCATGTCGGTGGCGACAAAGCCGGGGCAGACAGAGTTGACCCGGATGCCCATGGGGGCGAGTTCGAAGGCCATGGCTTGGGTCAGGCCCACGACGCCGAACTTGCTTGCAACGTAGTCGGCAAGAAAGGGCACGCGGCCCTGCTTGCCCGCCATTGAGGCGATGTTGACGATGCAGCCGGACTTGCGTGTCGCCATCGCCCGGGCTGCGGCTTGGCTGGCAAAGAAGAGTCCGCGCAGGTTGACGTCCAGGGTGAAGTCGACCTGCGCTTCATCGATTTCCAGAAACGGAGCCATGCGTGAGACCCCGGCGTTGGACACCCAACCTGCCAGTGGTCCGACGTCTCGCTCGATCTTCGCGACGACCTCGCGGCAGCCTGCTGCGCTGGTCACGTCCAATCCGTAGGCATGGGCCGCGGGCAGGTTAGCAGCCAGCGACCGTGCGCCAGCCTCGTTCAGGTCGGTGACGACCACCGTGTGGCCTCGTCCTGCCAACTCCGTGCAGATGGCCGCACCAATGCCCGACGCACCGCCAGTTACACCAACGATCGATGTCATTCACTCACTCCCGATTCCGCCACCCGCACTGAGTTGCGGTGGGCTTGAAGATGCTGCGTCTCAATCTGCGTTCGAGCCGGTGTCTGCGCCTGCATTTGGATGGATTGCCACCAGGCTACGAAGTCGGTGAGTCCAGGCAGGCGGTGATCGCCTTGCGCCTGCTGGTCGCCGCCAACGACCAGCACCCGAAGACCGGCTGCGCGCGCCGAATGGGCGCCGCTGGGGCTGTCTTCGACGGCCCAGGCCTGCTGCGCACTCACCCGCAGCATGGCCAGCGCCCTCAGGTAGGGCTCCGGCGCGGGTTTGGGGTCGCGGACGTCGTCCAACGACACCACGGCGCCAAAGCTCGCCTGCGCGCCCACGGCCCGAAGGTTGGCCTCGACGATGGAGCGCTCGGAATTCGACACTGCGGCCAATGCAATGCCCTCCCGCGCCAGGTGCTCCACGGCCTGCTGTGCTCCCGGCAACACGCGCACCTCGTGCGCGTGCGCCAGGTAGTGCGCCGTCACGGCCTCGCGGAAAACGCGTTCGCCCTGATCGGTATGGTGGCCCAGGGCACCTGCGAAGCGGGGCGCCAGCAGCCGCCAGACCTCTCCTATCGACACGCCAATGAAAGGGGCGGGCCCGTGGTCGCTGATGTCCACATGGTGCGCCCGACACGCGGCCTGCAGCGCCCGCAGGTGCAGCGGCTCGCTGTCGACAAGTGTTCCGTCCACATCCAAGGCCACAGCGCGAAAACCCTTCATCGCCCAGCACCCATGGAGTGGAAGAGGGGCTTGAGGGCCCCGTACAGCGAGCGGTAATCGGCGTACGCAGCGTCGTACACGGCGCGGTGTGCGGCCTGGGGCCTGACAGCCGGTGCCAGTGACACAAAGGCCTGGGCCCCCTGCGGGTCGGAGCTCAGCCCCGTACCCAGCGCGGCCATCCAGGCTGCGCCCAGGCACGAGCCCGGATGGCCCGACAGTGGCTGCACCGGCCTATCCAGGACGTCGGCGATGATCTGCAGCCATACCGCGCTGGCCGAGCCGCCGTCGGAGGCCAGCACTCGGGTGGCGGGCATGCCGATCTCATCGAACACCTCCACGTGATGCCGAATGCCGAAGGCGATGCCTTCAAGCAGGGCGCGCCACAAGTGGCCGGGTCCGTGATGCAGGCCGAGGCCGGTGAAGGTGCCTCGAGCCAGGGGATCGTGGATGGGTGTCTTCTCGCCCAGGAAGTAGGGCAGCGCCAGCACTCCGTCGCTGCCGGCAGGCACAGCGTTGGCCCAGTGATCGAGTTTCTGGTGGCGCGTGGCGCCTGGCCGGTCGTCTGCTGCGCCGCCAAACTGCGCGGCGAACCAGTTCAGCAGGGAGCCGCTGCAGGCCATGCAGCCATTGGGCATGAAGAGACCCGTCACTGGGTGGTAGTCGAGGAATACGCGGGGGTCCGGCTGCGCGCCTTGAGAGGCCAGCAGGATGTCGCAGGCCCCACCGAGTTTGACAAGGAGGTCCCCGGGCCCCTGCACGCCAGCCGCCCAGGCTGAGCCCACGTGGTCTGCCAGCCCGGCCACCACCGGAGTTCCCGCAGCCAGCCCAGTGGCCTGCGCCGCTTCGGGCGTTACATGCCCGATGACCTCGCGGCTGGCCGCCAGAGGCGGGATCTGGTTTCTGGACAGGCCGCCAACTGCAACCAACTCGTCGGCGATGTTGCCGCTCGCCAGGTCGACAAAGCCGGCCTCCAGCGCCCAGTTCTGCTCCACGCGGCGTGCGCCTGTCAGCCGGTGGTTGATGTAGTCGTAGCTCCCAAAGACGGTGTGGATGCGACTGAATACCTGTGGTTCATGGCGGCTCAGCCAGCGCACTTTGGCGGCCACGAGCTGTTGGTTGATGCCGTTGCCCGTGCGGCGGGTGAAGGCGGCCTCGTCGAACAGGCCGCGCAGCTCTTGGACTTCCTGGGCGCAGCGCCCGTCGCTTTGCTGGATGCTCGGACGCAGCAGTTGACCGTCGGCGCCGAGGAGCACCACCGCCGGCACCATGCCCGACACCCCGACCGCCTTGACTTCGTCGGAGCTCACGCCCGACTGCTCCAGCAACTCGGGGACGATGTCACACACATTGGCCCACCACTGCTGCGGGTCTTCCTCAGCCCAGCCTGCGTGGCGGTGTGTCAGCGTCACGGGTCGGCTGGCCAGGGCCAATCGCTGCGAGGGCATCCTGATCAGGATGCCGATCGTCGAGGTCGTCCCGATGTCCAGGCCGATGACGCAGGTCATGGGCGAGTGCCTCGTCAGCGCAGGCTGTTGACGCGGTCCATGAAGCGCTTGACGCGATCGCCGTCCACCGCGTTCCAGGTGACCCCATCGACCTTGAAATACGTTCCGACGACGCAACCGTCGGCGAGACCGAGGATGCTGCTCACCGTGTCGAGCGTGACGCCGGTGTTCGCGAAGACAGGTACCTTGCCGTCCAGCGCCTCCACCACGCGCTGCAGGTCGGAGGTGTTCACGCCCTGGCCCGTCAATGCGCCGGACACGAGGATGCCATCGGCCAGCGAGGAGAACACCGCGCTGCGGGCGCGAAGTTCAATCGGGCGACGATCCAGGGTGTCTGCGAACTCGGCGTTGATGTTGAACAACAACTTCAGGTCCTCGCGGCCCAGGTTGCGCCGCAGGCGCAAGGCGGCCGCTGCGTCAGGCTTCCACAGCCCCATGTCTGAGGCAAACAGGCCCGTGAAGATCTCGCGCGCAAACGATGCGCCAGTTGCTGTGGCAATGGCCACGCTGGCAGAAGGATCCCAAAGCCAGTTGACCCCGAAAGGTACCTTGAGCGCAGGCTTGACCGCCGTGATGACGGCCGTCATGGCCGCCACGCCTTCTGCGGGTGCCTGCAGTTGGTAGGGCCGGTCGTTCTCGTTGCCGAACATGATGGCGTCTACACCGCCTTCCTGCAGATGCTGGACATCGGCCAGCACGCCGTCGATCAGGCGGTTCATGCCTCCCTTGGCGTCGTACAGGGGGGTTCCGGGCAGCGCGCCGATATGGGCCATCCCGATCACGGCCTTCTTGCGTGCACCGAAGAAATCAAAAGGCATCGGATCTTCCTTGTTCGATCACATTCAAACAGATTCGAACATCAATGTAGCAGGCAAGACTCGGTTGAACAAGGCGTATCGGGTGGGCAAGGCGAGCTGGCCTCGATTGCATTCAAGAACCGCCCCCGTCTCTCAGATCCGCCTGCAGACAGCCACCGCCCAGGCCGACCCGCGGCCCACCGCGCCCTGCCACAGGCGCAGCAGCCAGCAGGCCTGGCCGTGCCAACGCTGGGCGGCGTCATCACGGTGGGCCACTTCATCGAGCCGGCATTGCTCCAGCAAGGCGCGCAGCGCCTTCAGTTCGGACACCGCGGTCGCGTCGGGCAGGCCAGCGCGTTGCGATTGCAGGATGACGTCGATCTGCCGTACCTGATCGGCGTAATGGCGGTCAACGAAGGTCTCGACCGCCTGGATGGTGGCGTACACCGCCTGAGGGCCGGCGCAGGCAGGCAGCGCACCCGTCAACCAGCCGGACAAGCGCCACAGTGGCAGCAGCCGGCTTTGCTCACGCGCGGGCATGACTTGTTCGATCAGTTCCAGGTGGCGTTGCTCGGTGTCGAGATGGTGCTGGGCGAATGTGCGCAGGGCAGGATCGCGTGTCACGGCCAGGACGCCGCGGTCGATCATCACGGCACCCGTCTCGCCCGCGTGGTCTGTCCTCAGCTCTCGCCGCACCTCCAGCGGCAGCGTGGGTGCGTTTGCTTGTGTTGATGGCCGGTCCCAGCGCCGCGCCATTGCCT
>CAISJH010000609.1 GCA_903885585.1 uncultured beta proteobacterium | reverse complement strand
TCCACGGCATGGACGAACTGCCTGGGCTTGCGCTCCACCACGCGGTTGAGCCAAGGCGCCGAGACGTCGAAGGTCTTGGCGAGGTCATGGACTTGTACCAGGGCGGTCATGCGGAGACCCCTTCCGCTTGGGGCACGGTCGCAGGCGTGCCCGGCCACCAGCACGCCGCGCGCGTGGCGCCGGCGGCCTGCAGCTCCGGCCGCTCCTGCCGGCAGCGCTCGGTGGCCTTGCCGCAGCGCGGGTTGAAGGCGCAGCCGCGGGGAATCGCGTTCAGCCGCGGCATCGCACCGTCAATCTGCAGCAACCGCTCGCGGTCCTCATCCATCGCCGGGATGGAGCCCATCAATCCTGAGGTGTAAGGGTGCGCCGGGGCGTGGATCACGTCGTGCACCGGCCCGATCTCGGCAATCCGCCCGGCGTACATCACGGCCACGCGGTCGCAGGTCTCGGCGATCACGCCCATGTCGTGCGTCACCAGCATCACCGCCGCACCCTGCTCCTTGCACAGGCGCTTGAGCAGGGCAATGATCTGCGCCTGGATGGAGACGTCCAGCGCCGTGGTGGGCTCGTCAGCCACGATCAGCTTGGGCTGCGCGGCCAGGGCCAGCGCGATCACCACGCGCTGACGCATGCCGCCGGAGAACTGGTGCGGGTACTGGTCGATGCGCTGCTCAGCCGCCGGAATGCCGGTGTCCTGCAGCAGACGGATGGCGCGCTGCCGCGCTTCCTCGGCGCTGACCGGCAGGTGCGTCAGGATGGTCTCGGTGAGCTGCCGGCCGATGGTGTACAGCGGGTTCAGCGAAGTCAGCGGGTCCTGGAAGATCGCGCCGATCTTGCGGCCACGGATGGCGCGCATCTGCTCGTAGGGCAGTTGGTCGATGCGCTGGCCTTCCAGCAGGATCTCGCCGCCGGCGATGCGCCCCGGCGGCTCCAGCAAGCCGATGATGGCCGCCCCCGTGAGCGACTTGCCCGCACCAGACTCACCCACCACGCCCAGCACCTCGCCCGGGGCGATGTCGAACGAGATGTCGTCCAGCGCCAGCAGCGTGCCGCGGCGGGTGGGGAACTCCACCCGCAGGTGGCGCACTTCAAGCAAGGGGGCGGTCATGGGTTCAACGCAGGCGCGGGTTGACCGCATCGCGCAGCCAGTCACCCAACAGGTTCACGCTGAGTGCAATCAGCACCAGCATCAGCCCCGGAAAGATGGTGATCCACCACTCTCCAGAGAAGAGAAAGTCGTTGCCCACGCGGATCAAGGTGCCCAGCGAGGGCGAGGTGGGCGGCACGCCCACGCCCAGGAAGGACAGCGTGGCCTCGGTCAGGATGGCCTGGCCCACCTGGATGGTGGCCAGCACCATCACCGGGCCCAACACGTTGGGCAGCACATGCTTGAGCATGATGCGGCCGGGCGAGACGCCGATCACGCGCGCCGCCTGCACGTACTCCTTGTTGCGCTCCACCAGCGTGGAGCCGCGCACGGTGCGCGCATAGGGCACCCAGCCGGTCAGCGAGATCGCGATGATCAGCACGCTGAAGGCCAGCGCTTCATGCGCATTCGGGAACAACGCCCGGCCCACGCCGTCGATCAGCAGCGCCACCAGGATGGACGGGAAAGACAGCATCACGTCGCACACGCGCATGATGAAGGCGTCGATCTTGCCGCCCACAAAGCCCGACAGCAGGCCCAGGCTCACGCCCACCACCACCGACAGCAGCACCGCGGCAAAGCCCACGAACAGCGAGATGCGCGCGCCGTACATCAGGGCCGACAGGATGTCGCGACCCTGGTCGTCCGTGCCCAGAAGGTACTTGGCTCTGCCATCCGCCTCCCAAGCCGGCGGGAGCCGGGCATCGCTCAGGTCCAGCGAGGCCAGGTCAAACGGGTTGTGGGGCGACACCCAGGGCGCGAACAGCGCACAGAACATGCAGATGAAAGCCAGCACCGCCGCGACGATGGCCACCGGTGAGGTGCGGAAGCTGTACCAGATGTCACCGTCGAAGAAGCGGGCCCAGGCGCCCGGAGCCGCCACCATGGCGGGCACGGCCGCCACACCCGCACCCGCACCCGCACCCGCACCCGCACCAGTAGAGTCGGAAGAGTTGCTCATGCGTTCAATGCCCCGCCGTCGATTTCTCGATGCGCAGCCGCGGGTCGACGGCGAAGTACAGCAGGTCTACCACCAGGTTGATGATGACGAAGATCAGCGCAATCAGGCACAAGTAGGCCGCCATCACCGGGATGTCGGCGAACTGCACCGCCTGGATGAACAGCAGGCCCATGCCAGGCCATTGGAAAACCGTCTCGGTGACGATGGCAAAGGCGATCAGGCCGCCCAGTTGCAGGCCCGTGATGGTGATCACCGGCACCAGGGTGTTCTTCAGCGCATGGCCGAAGTACACCGCCCGGTTGTGCAGGCCGCGCGCGCGGCCGAACTTGATGTAGTCGGTGCGCAGCACTTCCAGCATCTCGGCACGCACCAAGCGCATGATGAGCGCGAGTTGAAACACCGACAGCGTCACTGCCGGTAGCACCAGGTGCTTCCAGCCGTCCACCGTCAGCAAGCCGGTGGTCCAGGTGCCCAGGGCCACGGTGTCGCCCCGGCCGAAGCTCGGCAGCCACTTCAGCATCACCGCGAAGAACAGGATCAGCAAGATGCCGATCAGGAAGGTGGGCAGTGACACGCCCAGCAGCGAGATCATCATCACCGCCTGCGAGCCGAAGGTACCGCGCTTCAACGCCGCGTACACGCCCAGCGGAATGCCCACCAGCAGCGCGATCACGGCGGCCACCACCGCCAGCTCCAGCGTGGCCGGGAAGCGCTCGGCGATCAGCGCCGACACCTTGCGCCCCTGGCGCAGGCTCAGACCGAACTCGCCCTGCACCGCATTGCCCACGAACTTGGCGAACTGCACGGGAAAGGGCTGGTCCAGGCCCAGGTCCTGGCGCAACTGATCGCGCTGCTCCTGCGTAGCGTCCTGCCCCAGCAGGCTGGTGACCGGGTCGCCCACGTACTGGAACAGCATGAATGCCAGGAAGGCTACCGTGAGCATCACGATGACGGCCTGCATCAGCCGGCGAAGAATGAAAACAAGCATGTAGCTGTGGTGTCGGGGGTGTCTGTGCCTTGGCTCGGTGGCTCGCGGGCACCGACATCAGCCAAGCCCGCGATCATGCTGCAAACCTGTGCAGCACGCAAAAGGGAAAGCCCCAAGGCGGAGTCTCCTTCCAACCCTGTAAAGCGCTCCTGAGGCGCAGGGGGACGAGTGCCGAAGACTGCGCGCGAGACTCAGCTCAAGCCAGCAGTTCAATCGGGCCGTACCAGGCTTCAGCACTGGCCCGCGTGTTGTCTGCGTCAGTCATCTTGCCGATGGCCATCAGAGGGCCTGGCTTCTCACCAAAGATACGCTCATAGTCGGCCACCAGGTCGCGCTGGTGCACTCGCCACGTGCCCAGATGCTCGGGCCCGGAGTCCACCACCAGCTTGCGGATGCGGTCGCTGCGCGGATTGACCACCACGCTGCCCAGGGGCTTGCGCGTCTCCCACACGTACATGAGCGTGGCATAGGGCGGTGCTTCACCCGTGAGTGCCTGCGCTAGATCGAACATCGCCCGGTTGCGCGCCGACAAGCGAGCGCGGTCGCCATCGAAGGCGAAGATCACCCGGGCCACCGCGTCCTCCAGGTCCACGTCGGCAATGCTGGCCTGGGGATTGAGGCGATCCACCCGCCAGGTCCAACGGGCCTGCCCCAGACGCTCCGCCGGCACGTCCACCTTGCGCCGCCACATGCTGGCCGAGCTCTGGGCCCGCGCATGCACCGCCAAGCGCCCGTCCTTGCGCACGCGCGCATAGCGGGTGGCCTGCTTACCAGGCAGTGGGACTTCGTGCCATCCGTCGGGCGCCGGCGCCTGGCCCAGGGCGCCTGGGGGAGGCTTGCTCCAGAACGCGCAGCCTTGCAGCGCGAGGCCAGCCAGTGGGGCGAGCAGCAACGCGCGACGCTGGGACAAAGCCGCCGAAACCGGCATCTCATGCAGGTCTTCCGGGGAGCTCTCAGACATGGTGGCCACCTCTCAACTCGCCCGTCACACCCAAGGGCCGCAGGCGTAAAAAAGCCGCCCGAAGGCGGCTTCTTGATGCCGGGGAGGGCAACCCCTCCCCTTCACGCACGCTGGATCAGAAAGCGTGACGGACGCCGAAGTCCATGCCGGTGGAAGAACCGCCAGCAGCCGTCGTCGCGCCGTTCAGGGCTTGAGCGGAGATGCCGGAGTTGCTCACGCGAGCGTAAGTGGCGTACAGAGCCGTGCGCTTGGACAGGTTGGTCACGTAGCCCAGCGAGGTCTTGCTGGCCTTGCCATCGGTCACGCCAGCAGCGGTCTCGGTCTCGTAGCGAGAGAAGGCCACGCGGATCTCGTTGGTACCCATCGGCACGTTGGCGCCGAACAGCGTGCCGGAGCCCTTCTTGCCGCCAGAAACCTTGTCGCTCGTCCACAGGGCGCTGACCTTGGCCACGCCCAGGTTGTAAGAACCGCCCAGGTTGGTGGAGGTGATCTTGCCGGTGGCGAACTTGGTGCTGCCGTTGGCGAAAGCCAGGCTCAGAGGACCAGCGTCGTAGCCGAGGCGGAAGCTGAAGCCGTTGCCATCATTGCTGGTGGCGGCGCCGCTGTTGTTCTCACCTCGGTACATCTGGGCGAAGGCGTGCAGACCGTTGCCTGGGCCAAGGGAGTTGCCGTTGAAGCCCATACCGTACAGGTAGGCGATGGTGTTGGAAGCGCGCACCGTGGTGGTACCACCCAGCGACGAATTCAGCAGCTGGGAGGTGCCCACGCCGTTGGTGCCAAACGGATCATAGACCGTGTGGTTCCAGAAGTGCGGGGTGTAGTCACGGCCCAGGCGCAGCTCGCCCCAGCCACCGCCCCAGCTCACGGTGGAGCGACGGTTCATGGTCAAGCCACCGCCGCCGGAAGCGCCGGTAGCCTGGTTGTTGGTGTTGGTAGTGCCGAATGAACCGTTGTCGTTGTTGACACCAGCCTCGAGCCAGAAACCAGCGCGGTTGCCACCGCCCATGTCTTCAACGCCGCGGAAACCCAGGCGCGAAGAGTTGTAACCGGAGTTGGTGATTTGGGTCTTGTCGGTCAGGCTGCCGTTGCCGATGGCGTACGTGGCGTCGACGATACCCCAGATGGTGACGGAAGACTGAGCGGAAGCAGCACCTGCGAACGCGGTCAGCGCAGCCAGGGCGAGCATGGACTTCTTCATTGCGGAATTCTCCTAGGTTGAACAAGACATCCCGATCTGGGAGCTGCAGCCAAGAGCCCGTTGCTTGGGACCCACCGCAGCTTCATCTCTGGAAGCTGTGGATATTGCACCAGACCCAACGACGCCTTGCAAACCCGTGCCCGCGAAATGCCAAGGTCTTGTTGCCTCCGCACAACGGCGCAAGGAGGTACGGACTGGGGTTCTGGATCGAAAGCAAAAAACGAGCCAAACCGCAATCCTGACGTTTCCTGATGGCCAGCACTGACCAAGCCCCAGGAAAGCGCCGGGGCCAGCGCAGCGCACCGCACGGCGCAAGATGGGAAAGCCTCATGGCGTATCCTCATCACCACATGCACACGCCCTTTGACGCAACCCCGCTGGACCGCTGCCTGTCCAGCCTAGAGAACGCCCTGCGCACAGTTTCGGGCGCCAGCCTCGCCTCACGCCCCACGCCCCGCCCCTCGAACCAAGGCCCGGCGGCAGACGGCGCCGCAGCCCGTCGCGCTGAAGGTCATGACACCTCAGACGAGGACCGCCGCCTGTCAGCTGCCCTGATGCGCGTGAACCACGTGGGCGAGGTCTGCGCGCAGGCCCTGTACCAGGCGCAGGCGCTCACGGCCCGCAGCCCGCAATTGCGGGCGCAAATGTTGGCGGCCGCCCGCGAGGAAACCGACCACCTGGCCTGGACGCAGGAGCGCTTGCGCCAGTTGAACGACCGGCCGAGCCTGCTGAACCCTCTGTGGTACGCGGGCTCATTTGCCATCGGCCTGGTGGCCGGGAGGCTGGGCGACGCCGCAAGCCTGGGGTTTGTGGTGGAGACAGAACGCCAGGTGGAGGCACATCTGGCTGGCCACCTGGAGCGACTGCCTGCGGGTGACGTGGCATCGCGCACCATCGTGGAGCAGATGAAGCAGGACGAAGCGCGCCACGCTGACGACGCCCTGGCCGCTGGCGCAGCCCCCGTGCCCGCGCCCGTCAAGGCGCTAATGCGGGCGGCCGCCCGGGTGATGACCACGGTGGCGCACCGGGTTTGAGGGCTGTTGGAGGGCAGTATTTGAGTTTGTTGGGCGGAGACCCCGTTTCGCCCACGATTTGCTCAGGCTGTTGAGCAATTTCACTCAGCGAACTGAGCAACTTGCCGTCCTGACGGTACTGTCATAGTTTTTGATGCGAAACTGCATCAATTCAAATGAGGTACCGCCATGCGAACGACCGTGACGATCGACGACACGCTGTATGAGCGTGCCCTGGAGGTGGCCGACCCCGCCATGGACAAGGCCGATCTTTTTCGAGAGGCGGTCAAGACCTTCGTGCGGGTGCAGGCGGCCAAGCGTCTGGCTGCCCTGGGCGCTGCAGCGCCGCAGATGACGGCGGTTCCCCGGCGCCGTGAGGACGCAGGCTCGGGCAGCACAGCGCCGTGACGGGCGTCCTGGTTGACACGTCGGTCTGGGTGGATCACTTCCGGCAGCGCAACGACGGGTTGATGCACCTGCTGGAGCGAGATCTGGTGTTGACGCATCCCTTGATCATCGGGGAGATCGCCTGCGGCACCCCGCCCCATCGCGCCCAGACACTGACCGATCTGTCCAGCCTGCAACAGACCCCGCAGGCGGGGATTCGGGAGGTCGTGGACTTCATCGAGCGCGAACGCCTGTTCGGACTGGGGTGTGGGCTGGTGGATCTGTTGCTGCTTTGCTCCATACTGCTGACACCTTCAGCCCGGTTATGGACCCTGGACAAGCGCCTGAGCACCCTGGCGGAGCGCTTCGGGGTGATGCACGCAACTGCGCCGCACTGAAGCGGCTCCACGGCCCTCAACGCCGCTCAGCCCCCACCACCGGACATCACGTCTCACCCCTCCACCACCTCAAAACTTGTGGTGACCTCCGCGGTCTTGGCCAGCATGATGGTGGCCGAGCAGTACTTCTCGTGCGACAGCGCCACCGCGCGCTCCACAGCCGCGGCGGGCACGCCCTTGCCAGTGACCACGAAGTGCAGATGGATCTTGGTGAAGACCTTGGGGTCGCTGTCCGCACGCTCGGCCTGCAGCTTGACCTGGCAGCCCGACACGGCGTGGCGCCCGCGCTTGAGGATCAGCACCACGTCGTAGGCCGTGCAACCCCCGGCGCCGGCCAGCAGGGTCTCCATGGGCCGGGGCGCCAGGTTACGGCCACCGCCCTCGGGGGCGCCGTCCATGTTGATCAGGTGACCGCTGCCGGTCTCGGCGGCGAAACCCATGCCGGTGGACGGCATCCAGTGGATGGTGCATTCCATGTTGCATCTTGGTGCACGCCTGGCGGCACCGGAGTTGGTGGAGTGGGCCGGGATTGTGCAGCGCTGCAGCCGCGAGGGAGAAACAGCATGGACCGGATGCAGGCACGGTTCATGCAATTGGCCTGGTGGATCTGACCTTTCGCAAGAACTGAATGCGCCGTTGAATCGTCCGTGCTGCAGTGCAGCAATCCAGTGCTAGACTGGTTTGGCATTGCAGCAGCCGCCCTCGGGATGGTCGTAGCTCCATCACAGGCACGGCAGGTTTGCTGCACACCGGTTGTCTCCTCCACCTCCTCCAATGGTGGATTGACCCGGAGTCTCTCGAGACTCCGGGTCTTTTTTTGCCCGTGGCTTGCGCCCGCGGGTCCCACCATCGCCCTCCTATGATGCGCTGATGTCCCGAACTGCCACCACGTCCCCCCGCACCGGCCAGTCCGTGCCGCAGAAGGCGGCGCCCAAAGGCCGACGCCCATCCGCCGCCGCATCGGCCAGCGACTATCTCAAGCGCATCCTGACCGCGAAGGTCTACGACGTGGCCATCGAGTCCGCCCTGGAACCCGCGCGGCACCTGTCGCGGCGCATCGCCAACCAGGTGCTGCTCAAGCGCGAAGACCAGCAGCCCGTGTTCAGCTTCAAGTTGCGCGGGGCCTATAACAAGATGGCGCATCTGACGCCCGAACAACGCGCGCGAGGCGTGATCTGTGCTTCAGCCGGCAACCATGCCCAGGGCGTGGCGTTGTCGGCGCGCAAGATGGGTTGCAAGGCCACCATCGTGATGCCGGTGACCACGCCACGCGTGAAGATCGACGCGGTGCAGGCACTGGGCGGCGAGGTCGTGCTGCACGGCGACAGCTATTCCGACGCCTACCAGCAGGCGCTGGAGTTGCAGCAGTCCCAGGGGCTGACCTTCGTCCACCCCTTCGACGACCCGGACGTGATCGCCGGCCAGGGCACGGTGGCCATGGAGATCCTGCGCCAGCACCAGGGGCCGCTGGACGCGGTGTTCGTGGCCATCGGCGGCGGGGGGTTGATCTCCGGGGTGGCGGCCTACATCAAGGCCGTGCGGCCAGAGGTGAAGGTCATCGGCGTGCAGACCGTGGACTCCGACGCCATGATGCAGTCGGTGCGCAAGGGCCGGCGCGTGCAACTGGCCGACGTGGGGCTGTTCTCCGACGGCACGGCCGTCAAGCTGGTGGGCGAGGAAACCTTCCGCCTCACGCGCGCCCTGGTGGATGACTATGTGCGCGTGGACACCGACGAGGTCTGCGCCGCCATCAAGGATGTCTTCCAGGACACGCGCAGCATCCTGGAGCCGGCCGGCGCGCTGGGCGTGGCCGCCATCAAGCAGTACGTGCAGACGCACAAGTGCAGGGGCCAGACCTTCGTGGCCATCACCTGCGGCGCCAACATGAACTTCGACCGCCTGCGCTTCGTGGCCGAGCGCGCGGAGTTCGGCGAGCAGCGCGAGGCGTTGTTTGCCGTGACCATCCCCGAAGAGCGCGGCTCGTTCCGCCGCTTCATCGACCTCATCGGCACCTCCGCCGGGGCAGCCAGCCCGCGCCAGGTGACGGAGTTCAACTACCGCATTTCTGACGAACGGGTGGCGCACGTCTTCGTGGGCCTGACGCTGAACAAGCGCGAGGAGGGTCCGAAGATCGCCCGCCTGTTCGAGCGCCACGGCTTTGCCACGGTGGATCTGACCGACGACGAGATGGCCAAGGAGCACATGCGCCATCTGGTGGGCGGGCGCAGCGACCTGGCGCGCGACGAGCGACTGTTCCGCTTCACCTTCCCCGAGCGGCCGGGCGCCCTCAAGCGCTTTCTGTCGTCCATGCACCCCAACTGGAACATCAGCCTGTTCCATTACCGCCACCAGGGCGCGGACTATGGCCGCATCCTGGTGGGGTTGCAGGTGCCGGCCAGTGACTCCGCAGCCTTCGACGACTTCCTGCAGACCCTGGCCTACCCCTACGTGGAAGAGACGACCAACCCCGTCTACCGGCTGTTCCTGCGCTGAACCTCGGGCTGGCCGGGCCGCCCAGCACAGCACTTGTGCTCAGGCCCGCACCCAGTCCATTTCCGTGCGTTGCTGCAGGCTGCGCGCCACACGCAAGGCATCGCGCAGCAGGCGGCGGTCGAGATCGTTGAGTTCGCGCAGATCGATGCGGTTGGGGTGGTCCGGTCGCTT
This sequence comes from uncultured beta proteobacterium, assembly GCA_903885585.1. Taxonomy (GTDB): domain Bacteria; phylum Pseudomonadota; class Gammaproteobacteria; order Burkholderiales; family Burkholderiaceae_C; genus Rubrivivax. Next base: position 3,564 of record CAISJH010000609.1, on the reverse strand, counting down.
GCCTGCTTGCGCCGCTTGCGTCATCTGCACCCGCAGGCGCATCGTCTGCGCCACCTCGAAGGCCGCTGCCCAGCTCTCCCGCTCGTGGCGCGGCACGCCCATCGCCTCGCCGGCGTCCAGCAGTCTTTCCCGGGTACCCAGCCCGACCTGGCCGTGGGCCAGGGCCAGAAAGCGCGCCGTGTCCACGAACACTGCCGTGCCATGGAGCTTGAGGTCCAGCCATTGGTGGCCCTCCTCGGCCTGCGACTCCAGGCCGCCCAGCCAGTTCAGCGCAGGGCGGAAGTGGAGCGACTGAGCAGCCAACAGGCGCAGGAAGCGCGGCTGGCGAGGGGCCTGATCACGAATCAGCTGGCGCAGCGGCACGGCCAGGCCAGCGTTGCCTGCGATGGGCCGCAGGTCAAAAAAGATGGCGGCCTTCAGCAGGTGCTCAGGCTCGCCCTGCCCCATCCAGGTGGTGAAAGCGGCCGCCCAGGCCGCGCGGGTCTGGGTGCATGCGGGCTCACCCGCCATGATGCCGCCCTTGCACAGAGGAAAGCCGCAGGCGTCCAGTGCCTGATTGACCTCCCGCGCCATGGCCAGCCAGCGCAGGCGCTCGGCGTCATCCACCTCGTCGTCAAGCACCAGGCCGTTGTCCTGGTCGGTGGCGATGGTCTGCTCACCGCGGCCCTCGGAACCGAAGGCCACCCAGCAGGCACGCCTCAGGTCCAGACCGTGCTGCTGCGCCAGCAAATGCACCACGCGTTCGACCAGGCTGTCGTTGAGCTGGGCCACCAGCTGGGTGAGCGTGCGGGCGGCCACGCCCTGGGCCAACAAGTCGCGCGCCAGCGCCGGAATCTCCGGGGCCAGGGTCTTGAGCAGTTCGATGTCGGGCGCGGCCCGCAGCTCGGCCCCCAGCTGGCGCAAGGAGCGGCGCTGCAGGGCAAAGAGATCCCGCTCGGAGACCAGGCTCACCACCCGCCCGCCCTCGGTCAAGGGCACGTGGCGGATGCCGTGACGCGACATCAGCACGGCCGCCTGCTGCACCGGCTCAGCAACGTCCAGCGTGTGCACCGGCTGCGTCATCACGGCGCTGAACGGTGTGCGCCGGGTATCCAGGGGCGGCTCAGCCAGCGCCACACGCGGCAGCATGTCATGCCGAGTGAGGATGCCCACCGCGGCACCCTTCTCGTCCAGCGCCAGCACCGAGCCCACCCCTCGCTCGTTCATCAAGCGCAGCGCCGCGTGCAGCGTGTTGTGAGGTGAGACGGCCACCGGTGCGCGGCGCCGCAGTGCGGACAGGGGTCGGTCGAAGAGCTGATCCAGGGGCTGCGGGACCGGGATCTGGCCCACCCACCACCCCTGCAAGGCCCGCTGGGACAGCGCCAGCAGATGCTGAAGACGGCCGTTGACGTAGTCGGCGAGCACCGGCTCGGCCTGCACCAGGCGGCGAAAGGCTTCGGCATCCAGGCGCAGGCACTCCAGGTCCGCGACGGCGCGGTACACCGTGGTGACAGGACGCCGACCGATGACCGCCCCCATGGAGAACATCTCGCCCGTCTCCAGCTGGAAGGCCGGAAGTGGGCCCTGCCTGGGGGCTGGTCCTGCAGGCTGACCCTGGACGGCACCGTGACGCACCCACCACAGACTGTGGGCCACACCGTGTTCGGGGGAGCACACCACCTCGCCGGCCTGGTAACCGACGAGCTGCGCCGAAGCCACCAAGGCCTGGACGCTCGGCTCAGACAGCGCCGCGAAGGGTGGATGCAATCGCAGCTCTTCCATCCACCGGACGGCCGACGAGGCGTCGGTCATGACGGTCATAGCGGCCCTAGGCCTGTGCTCAGCGTGTAGCGAGACCGGGGCGGCGCACGGCGGTGGACGCGGGGTTGGTTTCAGCGTCCACGGAGGCGGCATCTCCTGACACCGGCGCGGCAGCAGACCCAGGCCCCAGCGCGGACCCCACGGGCGGCTGTGGCTGGGGCGCACCCGAGGCAGGCAGCTGCATGCCGGGCAGCGCGGCGGGTATGGCAGGAGCTGCTGATCCGGGACGTCCGGTGGCGGCTGCGGGCGGGGGAGCCAGCTTCAGCGTGAGAGCCGGCGCACCCCCGCGCGGTCCGATCTCGACGCCCCTTGCGGCCACCTTCTGCAGCACGTTCGAGCCTTCGACCACGCTGCCTAAGCGGTAGGTGCGCGCGGGCTTGCCGTCCACCGAGATGGTGGCCCAGGCCGGGCCTGCAGACCGGCCGCTGGCGCCAGCGGCACCTGGAGCGATCACGCCAACGAGCTGAAACCGGGTCTGGTCGGGGCTGAGGGGCGCGGCATCGACCACGGCCGCAGGGGTCACCGGGTTGGCGCCGAGCACACGCGTCAGGTCGCCCGAGGCCACCGCCGGCGCAGGCGCCGGCTGCGCGTGGGCGGGCGGCTGAGGAGACTCACCCCACACGCGCAACCCCCAGAAGGCCGCAGCTGCCGCTGCTGCAGCCCAGATGAGGAAAGCCGAGCTTTTTGCCCACATCTGCGAATTATGATGGATCGATCTCTGCGAAGCCCCTGCCATGACCGCCACCTTCACCCGCTCCCGCACTCTCGGATTGCCCAGGCTCAAGAGGGCCCAGGAACGCTCTGGCGCGGGCCCTGCGGCGCGTGGGCGCAGGGCTGGCGGCTTCACCCTCATCGAGATCATGGTGGTGCTGGTCATCATCGGCGTGCTGGCAGCGCTGATCGCGCCCAACGTGCTCAACCGCGCTTCTGACGCCCGGGTGACAGCGGCCCGTACCGATGTCAACAACCTCATGCAGGCGCTCAAGCTCTACAAACTGGACAACCAGCGCTACCCGTCGGCCGAGCAAGGCCTGGAGGCGCTGGTACGCAAGCCGACAGCCGGCCCAGCCGCACCCAACTGGAAGCCCTACCTCGACAAACTGCCGGCCGACCCCTGGGGCAAGCCCTACCAGTACCTGAACCCCGGACTGAAGGGCGAGATCGACGTCTTCAGTTTTGGGGGCGATGGGCAGGCGGGCGGTGAAGGCAACGATGCCGACATCGGCTCATGGCAGTGACCGCCTGAGTCCGGGCGAAGGCACGCGCTGGCGCGTGGGTGCGCGGTCACGCTTCGAGCGGCCGGGCGCGCTGCGCGGCTTCACACTGATCGAGCTGCTGATCGTGCTGGTCATCGTGGCGCTGGCCTCGGCCGTGGCCACGCTGGCGTTGCGCGACCCACAGGCGTCGGCCCTGGAGCGGGAGGCCGACCGACTGTCAGCCCTGTTCGAGGCCGCGCGCGCCGAGGCCCGGGCGAGCGGTCTGCCGCTGGTGTGGGTGCCGGCCGGGGGAGCCGAGGCCCAGGCGGGCAACGAAGGGGCACCAGGCTTTCGCTTCGTGGGCCTGCCCGCGGCCGCCGGCTTGCCTCAGCACTGGTTGACGCCTGGCGTGGAAGCCGAGGTGATCGGGGCCAAGGCGCTGATCCTGGGACCTGAGCCGCTGATCGGCGCGCAGCGCGTGGCCTTGCGCCTGGCCGACCGGCGTCTGACCCTGGTCACCGACGGCCTGGGACCCTTCCTGCCCGATCACAGTGACCTTCAAGGTCCG
>CAISJH010000608.1 GCA_903885585.1 uncultured beta proteobacterium | reverse complement strand
GGCCTTGTCGATGCGCGCGGCAAAGGTCTCCACTGACGGCAGCTCGGTCTCGAAGGACACGGCCGTCCCTTCGACGTAGGGGCGGTAGATCTCCAGCAGGCTGGCGGCGTCGGCGGGTGTGGCGGGGCGGATCAGGGGCATCGGACAGCCGGGCGGTTTCGTCGCAAGACCTTGATCATCGCAGCGCGTGCTGCTCGGGTGTTCTCGGCTTTGGCTTCAGCCCGTCCTACAGCGTCGAGTCGACAGCCGTCTGCAGCGATTTTCGACCCGGCGCCGCGGCCAGCAACGCCTGCGTGTAAGCGTGGCGCGGGTGCACGAGCACTTCCTGTGCGGGGCCGAGCTCCACCAGGCGGCCCTGGCTCATGACGCCCACGCGGTCGCAGATCGTGGCGGCCACGCGCAGGTCATGCGTGACGAAGAGCACCGCCAGGTTCAGGCGCTGGCGGATGTCGTCCAGCAGTTCCAGCACCTGCTTCTGCACCGAGACATCCAGGGCCGACACCGCCTCGTCGGCGATCAACACCTGTGGCTGCATGGCCAGGGCACGGGCGATGCAGATGCGCTGGCGCTGGCCGCCTGAAAACTCATGCGGGTAGCGCTGCAGCGACTGCGGGTCCAGCCTTACCAGGCTCATCAACTCGCGGGCGCGTGCCCAGGCCTGCTCGCGCGAGGTACCGAAGTACATGGGCCCTTCCACGATGGACTCGCCCACGGTGCGGCGCGGGTTGAGCGAGCGGTAGGGGTCCTGGAAGATGATCTGGATGCGGTGCCGGTGCGGCCGCATGGCGCGGCGCGTGGCCCAGCCGATCTCCTGCGCGCCCAGTCGCACGCGGCCGTCGCTCAGGTCGATCAGACGCGCCACGCAGCGCGCCACCGTGCTCTTGCCCGAGCCCGATTCGCCCACGATGCCCACCGTCTCGCCTTGGTGCAGCTCCAGGTTGAAGTCGTCCACCGCGCGCACGTCGCGCCGGCGCTGGAACAGCCCGCCACTCACGTAGGTCTTGCACAGGTGCTCGATGGCCAGCACCACGGGGTGCCCCGACTTCTGCGCGCGCTCAGGCGGCACGGCCGAGGGCACCGCATCCAGCAGCATGCGCGTGTAGGCGTGCTTCGGGCTGGACAGCACTTCGACCGCAGGGCCCTGCTCCACCAGCTGGCCCTGCTGCAGCACGGCCACCCGGTCTGCCACCTCGGCCACCACGCCGAAGTCGTGCGTGATGAACAGCACGCCGGTGCCCTGTTCGCGCTGCAACTCGCGGATGAGCCTGAGGATCTGTGCCTGGGTGGTGACGTCCAGCGCCGTGGTCGGTTCGTCGGCGATGAGCAATGCGGGCTTGAGGATCAGCGCCATGGCGATCATTACGCGCTGGCGCTGGCCACCGGAGAGCTGGTGCGGGTAGGCGTCGAAGAGGCGCTGCGGGTCGGGCAGGTGCACCCGCGCCATCATCTCCAGCACCTGGGCACGGCGCTTGGGCGCGTCCCAGTCGGTGTGCTTGCGCAACACCTCGTCGATCTGCCGGCCGCAGGTGTGCACGGGGTTCAGCGCTGTCATGGGCTCCTGGAAGACCATGGCCATGCGCGTGGCGCGGGCCTCTCGCAGCCACTGCGGGCTGGCACTCAGCACATCGTGGCCCTGCAGCAGGATGCGACCCGCCGTGGCGCGCAGCCCTGGGGGCAGCAGCCCCATCACGGCCTGGGCCACCACCGACTTGCCCGAGCCCGACTCGCCCACCAGGCACACGAGCTCGCCGAGGCCCACGCGCAGGTCGAGTTCCTGCACCGCGCTGGCCCGGTCGGCACCTGCGGGCAGCGAGATGGCCAGACCCTGGATGTCCAGCACGGGCGAGTTGCCGTCCACGGGGCTCACAGCCGGCGCCTCATGCGCGGGTCCAGCGAGTCTCGCAGGCCGTCGCCCAGAATGTTGACGGCCAGCACGGTCAGCGCGAGGAACAGCCCTGGGTAGAACACGTTGTGCGGGTGCACCCGGAACAGTGAGCGGCCCTCCGCAATGATGTTGCCCCAGCTCGGGATCTCCGGCGGTATGCCCACCCCCAGGAACGACAGAGCGGCTTCGGACAGCATGGCCGCCGCGCACAGGAAGGTACCCTGCACGATCAGCGGCGCCGCGGTGCTGGGCAGCACGTGACGCAGCAGCAGCATGTGCAGGGGCGCGCCCACCGAGATGGCGGCCTCCACGAAGGGCTCTTCGCGCACGCTCAGCACCACCGAGCGCACCAGGCGCACCACGCGCGGTATGTCGGCCACCACGATGGCCAGGATCACGGTGGTCAGGCCGCCGCCCCAGATTGCTACCAGGGCGATGGCCAGCAGGATGCCCGGGATGGCCATCAAGCCGTCCATCACCCGCATCACGGGCCCGTCCAGGCGGCGGAAGAAGCCGGCCAACAGCCCAATCAGCAGCCCCGCGGCCACGCTGAGTGCGGCCACCGACAAGCCGACCACCAGCGACACGCGCGTGCCGTAGACCACCCGGCTGTAGACGTCGCGACCCAGGTTGTCGGTGCCGAACCAGGCGCGGTGCGCGAACTCGGTGCCGTCGTCGCGCATCACGCTCAACTCGGCGCCGGGTTTGAGATTGCGTGCCCCGGGGTCAATGAGCGTGGGGTCCATGGTACCCAGCCAGGGTGCAAACAGCGCCATCACCACCATCGCCAACAGCAGAGCAGCGCCCAGCCGCACCGTGCCCCGGCGCAGCGCGCCGCCCAGGCCGCCCGAGCTACCTTTAGGGGGTTGGGCCGGTGCGTCGGAGTCGCCCGCGGCTTCAGTAACGGATGCGGGGGTCGAGGAAGGCATAGCCGATATCGATGAGCAGGTTGACCAGCACATACCCCGCCGAGAACAGCAGGATCAGCGCCTGGATCACCGGGAAATCCCGCGACAGCACAGCCTCCACGGTGAGCCGACCCAAGCCGGGAATGGCGAACACGCTTTCCGTGACCACCGCGCCGCCAATGAGCACGGCCAGGCCGATGCCGATCACGGTGAGCACGGGCACGGCCGCGTTGCGCAGCGCGTGGTGCACCAGCACCTCGCGCTCGGTCAGTCCCTTGGCGCGCGCCGTGCGCACGTGGTCCTCACCCAGCACTTCCAGCACGCTGGTGCGCGTGATGCGGGCTACCAGGGCCACATACACCAGCGCCAGCGTCACGCCCGGCAGCAGCAGCCGCTCCAGGAAGGGCCCCAGGCCTTCCGACAGACGGGCGTAGCCCTGCACCGGCAGCCACTCCAGTTCCACCGCGAAGAGGTACATCAGCGCGTAGCCCACCACGAAGACGGGCGTGGAGAAGCCCAGCACCGAGGCCGCCATGACCGTGCGGTCCAGCCACGAGCCCTGGGAGAACGCCGCGACCACGCCCATGGGCACGGCCACCACCACCGCCAGCAGCAGCGCGAAAGCGCCTAGCGCCAGCGTGGGCTCCATGCGCTGCGTGATCAGCTCCAGCACGGGCTTGCGGAAGTAGTAGCTCTCGCCAAAGTCGCCTCGCAGCACCTGCCCCAGCCAGAGAGCGAACTGGTGCGTCACTGGCTGGTCCAGGCCCATGCGCTGGCGCAGGGCGGCCACCTGCTCGGCGGTGGCCGACTCGCCGGCGATCACGGCCGCCGGGTCTCCAGGCACCCAGCGCAGCAGCATGAACACCACAACCGCCACCACCAGCAGCACGGGCACCAGCGACAGCAGGCGGCGGATCAGGAAGGAGGCCATCGCTCAGTCACCGTGTGCCGGTGCCAGCGCACACCCTGCCCGGCGGTCAGAGCGAAGCGGATCTCTTGCAGGCAGCGTGGTGGCATCAGGGCTTCTTCTTGATGCCCCAGAACACCGTGATGGGCTGCTTGAAGACGATCTCGAGCTTGTTGCTGCGCGCGGCCACGGCGGAATACTCGCCCAGCGGGACGAAGGCCCCGATGTCGGCATTGCGCTCCTGGATCTCTCGGGCCAGGCCCTTGCGGGCTGCGGGGTCGTCCGTGCGCGAGAAGGCATCGCGCATCTGCTCGAGCTTGGCGTCGCAGGGCCAGCCCAGCAAGGAGGTCTTGCAGTCCGTGTTGAAGTGCCCGCGGTCGATCGGGTTCTGGGCGTCGGCCAGGTCCAGCGATGACAGGTAGGCGTTCCAGCCTCCGTCGGCGGGCTTGTCCTTCTTGCGCAGGCGGCCCACCATGGACTGCCAGTCGCCGGCGATGAGCTGCACCTTGAAGCCTGCGCGCTCGAGCTGCTGCTTGGCCAGGGGGCCGAGGTTGTTGAGCACGGGCAAGTCGGTGGTGTGCGGGATGAGCACGGGGGTGCCGTCGTAGCCGGCCTCCTTGAGCAGGGCCTGCGCCCGCTTCACGTCACCACGTACCATGCCGCTCATCCCGGACTCGGTGTAGTACGGCGAGTTGCAGGCGTAAACCGAGTAGCAGGGCTTGAAGCTCTGCGGGTCGCCCACCATGCCCTTGAGCATCTGCACCTGGTTCAGCGCCACCATCGCCGCCTGCCGCACCTTCGGGTTGTCAAAGGGTGGGTGCAGCCAGTTGGGCCGGAAGAAGTAGGTCTGCTGCCACAGCGGCTCGACGATGAGGCTCCTGTTCTGCCGTGCCACGGGCACCAGGTCGTTGGCCAGGATCTCCACCATGTCCACCTCGCCGCGGTTCAGTGCGGCCAGGGCGGTCTGGCTGTCGGATATGGCGATCCACTCCACCCGCTCCAGGTGCGCCACCTTGCCTCCGGCCAGGCCCGAGGGCGGCTCTGCACGGGGCCGGTACTTGGGGTTGCGCACATAGACCACCTTCTCGCCCGGCTTCCACTCGTCACGCTTGAAGATGAAGGGCCCCGAGCCGATCATCTGTTCGGGCTTGAGCGGCTCGGCCGGCGAGGTGGCTGCCACCTTGGCGGGCATCATCAGCAGCGGTGACAGGCTGGGCTTGGACAGCGCGTCCAGCAGCAGCCCGTACGGCGTCTTCAGCCGGATGCGAAAGACCTTGGGGCTCAGCACGTCGTAGCCGTCCACCATGGCCGCCAGGCGCAGCCCCGTGGCGTCACGCTGCGCGTAGCGCCTGATGGAGGCGACGCAGTCCTCGGCGGTGACGGGCGTGCCGTCGTGCCACTCGAGCCCATCGCGCAGTGTGAAGGTCCAGCTCAGGCCGTCCTTGCTGGTCTCCCACTTGTCGGCCATCTGCGGCCGCACCACGCCCTTGGCGTCGCGCGCCACCAGTTGGTCGAAGATCAGGAAGCCGTGGTTGCGGGAGATGTAGGCGGTGCTGACCAGCGGGTCCATCACCTTGAGGTCCGAGTGCATCACGACCTTCAGCGTCTGCGACTGGGCTGCGGTGGCCGCCCACAAGAGGGCGCAGGCGGCACCCAGGCGCAAGGCGGTGGTGCTGGCGAAGGCTTTCCAGCCTGGGGGGGTGGGGCAGGGCAGGGCCATGACGTCTCCTCGAGGTGTGTTCTGGTGGGGTGTGGTTCGGGGCTGAGGTGTGTAGGCAGCGGAAGGGAGGCGGCTTCAAGCCGGGGACGTATCGCCGTGCGCCGCCGCACGGGGTCCGATGCGGAACTGCAGGTACGGCTCGCGGGCCAGTTGCTCCAGCAGGTTGACCTCCCAGGTGAGGTACTGCTGCATCGCCTCCGTGAGGCCGGTGCGGCGGGCGTAGGGCGGGTACCACATGTCGTCGGTGGCAGTGAGCAGCAGGGGGTCGTGGTCCCCGGGGCAGACCTCGGTGGGCTGCCCGGCCGCGCGCCAGGCGGCGCGGCCGCCGGCCAGCACGGCCACGTGGGCGTGGCACAGGGCGAGCGCGTCCTGCGCTGCGTGCCGTGACACCCGGCCATCGGCGCAGGTGAACACCAACGGGCGGTCGAGCTCGAAGGCCTGAAGCGCCTGCGAGAGCCGCGAGCGCATGGCGTAGAAGCTCCCAGGCACCCGAGCCGCCCGCCACCAGTAGCTCTCACCTACGTCGATCACGGCGCAGTCCCCGCGCGTGATCCGGTCCTGCAGCTCGGCCGGGGTGAGCAGCGGGGCGGTCAGATCCTGCAACCCCAGCGGCTCAGGGCGCGCCGGGCCGGTGTGCAGCTCGCCCTCCAGCCCTTGCGTGAGCACGTAGACCTCGTCCCAGCCCATCTGCAGCAGCCAGTGCGCCGTCATCACCGCCTGCACCTGGTGGCGGTCCACCAGCACCAGGCGGGCGTGGCGCACGGCTGCAAAGGTGTCGGTGGCCTGCACCAGCTGCCCGCCCGGGGCGTTCAGGCTGCCGGGGCGGTGCCCCGCAGCAAAGGCCTCGGGCAAGCGCACGTCGAAGACGTAGGTCGTGCGCGTGGTGTCCAGCTGCATCTGCTGCAAGCGGTCGACGTCGATGAACTGCACGCCGTAGCGCTGCGCCACCTCGACGGCCATCAGCTGAGCCTGCGCCAGCCCGGCCGCCTGGGGCTCGGGCGCCAGGTTGTCACGCCCCTTCTCGGGGTCGAAGCCGGCGAGCTGCCAGCCCATGGTGCCATTCTTCAGGGCGTACACGGGGTTGGTCAGGCCCGCATTGCGCAGGCTCTGACAGCCGATGATGGAGCGCGTGCGGCCGGCGCAGTTGACCACCACCACGGTGTCGGGGCGCGCCGCCAGCTCGGGCACGCGCAGCACCAGCTCTGCTCCGGGGCAGTCCGCCGCCCCCGGCAGACTCACCGTGCGGTACTCCTCCAGCGGGCGGGAATCCACCAGCACCAGCGGGCGTCCTTCCTGCTGCCACTGGCGCAGGGTCTCGGGCTCGATGCGCGGGGTGTCGAAGCGGTGCTCCACTTCCTCGCCGAAGGCCTTGGACGGCACGTTGGTGCCAGAGAAGAGCTCGAAGCCGGCCTGGCCCCAGGCTTGCACGCCCCCGGCCAGCACATGCACGTCCGTGTAGCCGTGGCGGGTCAGCAGCAGCGCCGCCTGCCGCGCCGGCCCCTCGCGTGATCCGTCTTCATCCATCAGGACGGCGCGCACGCTGCGCCTAGGCACCAGCGCAGGGGCCATCACCTCCAGGCGAGCCAGCGGCAGGTTGCTGGCCACCAGAAGATGGGAGCGGGCAAAGGGCCCGCCGTCGCGCACATCCACCAGGGCGATCTCCTGGCGGTCCCCCAGCCAGGTGCGCAGGGTGCTGGCGTCGATGTCGGGCGGATTCGTTGCTGCAGCGTTTGCGTTCATGGTGGTCTCGACTTCCGAGGTTCAGCCTGCGGCAAAAGCTCGTTCCAGCACGTCCAGCAGCACCTCGCAGTCCTCGGCCGTGATGCCCATGGGCGGGTTGATGCGGAAGGTGTTGCGGGTGGCGCTGCCCTTGACCATGATGACCCCGGCATCGCGGATGCGCCGGTGGATGCGCTCGCCTTCCTCCACCACGGGCTCGCGGGTGGTGCGGTTGCGCACGAGCTCGAAGCCCAGGATCAGCCCGGTGCCCCGCACGTCGCCGATCAGGCTGTGGCGCTGCTGCAGGCGGTGCAGCCCGGCCAGCAACTGCTGCCCGCGCGCGAGTGCATTGGCCTGCAGGCCTTCGTCATCCACCACCTTCAACACCGAGCGCGCCGCAGCAGCGGCCATGGGATTGGAGCCGTAGGTGTTGAAGAAGCGCACCTGCGTGAAGGACTGCGCGATCTCGCGCCGCGCAATGACGCCGGCAATTGGGAAGCCGTTGCCCATGCCCTTGCCCAGTACCACGATGTCGGGCACGGCGTCGTGCGCCTCGAAGCCCCAGTAGTGCGAGCCCATGCGGCCGAAGCCGGTCTGCACCTCGTCGCAGATGGCCAAACCGCCCGCCTCGCGCGTGATACGAAAGGCCTCCTTCATGTAGCCCGGGGGCATGGGCACCACGCCGCCAAAACCCTGGATGGGCTCGATGATCATCCCGGCGATGTGCCCAGCGGTGGAAGAGAAGATGGTGCGGCGCAACTCGTCCAGGTAAGGGGTGATGCCGGCGCCGGGTCCGAAGGCACCCTTGTACTGGTCGGGGTGCATCGCGTGCACAAAGCCCTGCAGCGACGCGGTGGCGAAGCGGCAGGGGCTGAAGGCGGTGCTGCCCGCGGCGCCGAAGTGCAGCCCGTGGTAAGCGTTGCGCAGCGACACCATCTCGAAGTGGCCGGTGTGGGCGCGCGCCATCATGAAGGCCAGGTCGATGGCCTCGGCGCCGCTGTTGACCAGGTGCACCACCCAGTCGCCGCTGCCCTCGGGCATGCGCGCCACCAGCTCCTCGGCATAGGCCACGGGCTGCTCGTGGTGAAACAGCGTGGTGCAGTGCTGCATGCGCCCCATCTGCTCACCGACCATGGTCAGCGTCACCGGGTGTGCATAGCCCACGCTGATGCACAGGTTCTGCGCGGTGCAGTCCAGGTAGCGCTTGCCGCTGGTGTCCCACACGTGAGCGCCCTGGCCCCGCTCCAGGCACAGCGGGTCTGCGGGAAACAGCGGAAAGGTGCCCAGCGATGGGGAGGATGTGCGCCGGCGGCGCTCGATCAGGGAGCCCGCTGCGGGCGTGGAACAGGGCATGGTCGAGGCCTGTCTTGCATCTGGAGTCAGATGATTCTGCTTCGATTCGAAATGAATGTACAGAAAAATATCTTTTCGTTAGCATCTGGGAATGTCTCGCCCCTCCAAAGCCGCCTCTGCGCCTGCCCAGACCTCTTCAGGCGTGCGTGCCGCCAGTCCCACACGGGGTCCCGGACGTCAGACGCTGGACAACATCCTGCGTGCGGCCGGCGAGATCCTGGACGAGGCGGGCTATGAGGGCCTGAACACCACGGCGGTGGCGCAGCGCGCCGGCATCAGCACGGCCACGCTGTACCGCCACTTCCCCGACAAGCACGCCGTTCTGCGCGCCCTCATCGTCCACGGGCAAACCGAGCGCTCGGCCACGCTGAGCCCGTTCTACGAGGCTTTTGCCACCGCCCCTGACTGGCGCACTCCGCTGGCCGAGGCCTCGCGCCATATTTGGCGCATGCGGTTGGCGCAGCCCGGCGGGCGCTCCACGCGGCGTGCCCTGCAGATGTCGCCCGACCTCTGGCAATGGGACCAACGCCAGAACGAGGAGATCGCCCAGGGCATGGCCCGCGCCATGCGCCGGCGCAACCCCAAGCTGTCGACCGTGCAGGCCAAGCGCTTGGCATTGGTGTCGGTGCAGGCCATGGTCAGTCTGCTGGACCTGGCCAGCCTCGATCCGCGGCGCGGGCCCCGGATCGTGGAAGAAGCCATTGAAATGCGGGCGGCCTATCTGGCCCCTTATCTGGACTGACGCTGGCCCCACGGTAGCGCTGGTCCGCTCCCAAGTTCAGCTTCTGCAGGCCCCCATGCCCACTCAATCGATGAATGCACAGCGGGATATCGCTGCCGTGCTGCACCCCTACACCCACCCGCACCACGTGCGCAAGCAGAGGCCGCTGGTGACCGCCCGTGGTGAAGGCGTCTATGTGCCCTACAGCCAGATCTTTGACTGGCGCTCCAACGAGCGCGCCATCGACGGGCTGCAGGTGGCTCGATGAGCTCTCAACTTTGGACTTGACCATGCAGACTTCCGCCACCCAGCTCTGGCAACTCGATGCGGTCGAAACGGCCGCCCTGATACGGCACGGGCAGGTGTCCAGCCGGGAGGCAGTGCAGTCGGCGCTGGACCGCACCAAGGCCGTGAACCCGGCGGTCAATGCAGTGGTACGCCTGCTGGAGGAGGAGGCACTGGCCGCAGCCGATGCCGCCGACGCGGCGCGCGCGCGCGGGGATCTGCTCGCGCCCCTGCATGGGGTGCCGGTGACCACCAAGATCAATGTCGACCAGGCCGGGCTGCCCACCGACAACGGCGTGCCCGAGTTGAAGGACTTCATCGCGCCGGTGGATGGCCCGGTGGCGGCCAATCTCAAGCGTGCAGGGGCCGTCATCATCGGCCGCACCAATTCGCCGGCTTTTGCCATGCGCGGCCACACTGACAACGCCCTGCACGGGCAGACGCTCAACCCGTGGAACCCGCATGCCACGCCGGGCGGCAGCAGTGGGGGCGCAGGTGTGGCTGCCGCCGTGGGCATGGGCACTATCGCCCAGGGCAACGACATCGGCGGCTCCATCCGCTGGCCGGCCTATTGCAACGGGGTGCTCGGGCTGCGCCCCACCACCGGGCGCGTCGCTCACATCAACCCCACCGCCCCGGCCGGGCGCTCGCTGGGTGCGCAACTCATGGCCGTCAACGGGCCGCTGGCCCGATCGGTGCGCGATCTGCGCCTGGGCCTGGAAGTGATGTCCGCACCCGACCTGCGGGACAACCGCTGGACGCCCGTGCCGCTGGAGATGCCTGCGCCACCCCGTCCGCTCAAGGTGGCGCTGGTCACCAGCAGCCAGGGTCCGGCGGTGCAGCCCGCGGTGTGGGCTGCCGTGCACCAGGCCGGGCGCTACCTGGAGGCCGCAGGCTACCAGGTGGAGGAGGTGGAGATCCCTTTCTTACATGCCACCAGCGAACTGTGGCACGCGATTGGCGTGACCGAGCAGTTCCACATGCTCGGCCCCATGATCCGCCGCTACAGCGACCCCGGCATCCGGGCCTTTCTCGAGCCGTGGTGGGAACTGCGGCCGCCCCTGGACCTGCCCGGCTACCTGGCGGCGTTGGCGCGCCGCGATGCCTTGATGCACGACTGGCAGATGTTCCACCAGAACTACCCCCTGGTGGTGATGCCCTCCAGCCCGCAGCGGCCAGTACCCGCCGGCATCGACGTGCAGGGCGTGGAGGGCACGCGTTGCATGTTGGAGGCCCTGTACTTCCAGCTTACCCTGCCCGTGATCGGCCAGCCTGGCCTGGCCGTGCCGGTGGGTATGGACGGGGACCTGCCCATGGGCGTGCAGCTGGTGGCCGCCCGCTGGCGGGAGGACCTGCTGCTGCAGGCCGCCGAGGTGATCGAGGCCTGCGAAGGCGTGCGCCGCCCAATCGACCCCCGGCCGGCCCCTGTTGATGGCGCGTGCCGTCCGGGATTGGCGCGTACGGCGGCATAGCGAGGATGCGATGGAGGCGGTAGCCGCCTTCCGGGAGCGGCGTAAACCGCGCTTCATCGGTCAGCGAAAGTCTCGCGGGCCGCTCGATCCAGCGTTCTCGGCCTTTCAGCGTGCCGCGCTCACTGCGCCGCGCCACACCGCCGTCATCGCCTGCTCCTGAGCCCGTGCCATGGAAGACCAGCGCCCTTTGGGGTTGTAGGGGTCGCGGCCCGGGCCGCTGATCACGGTGACCATGCCGTTGCGCCGGACCGGGTCCAGCACAAAGGCGCCCAGCAGTCCGTAGGCGTCACCCAGGTGGCCCCAGCCCGTGACGCCACCGCCTTCCACCAGGCGGTCGCCGCGGCCTGTGCCGCTGGCGTCGGTGAAGCGCTGGGGCCCCAGGGCCCAGGAGAGCATGCCGTCGTCCAGCGTGTCGCCATTCGGGCGTGCACGATCAAAGCGCCACTGCTCGGTAGAGAGTTCCGCCATAGCGCGGCCAGACAGCAGTTCCTGGCCGCGGTGCCTGCCGCCGTTCATCAGCATCTGCATCAGCGTGCCCAGATCGGCCGTACTGATGCGCAGCCCGCCCTGCGGGCTGAAGATCGTGCCGTTGGTGCCGGGCAAGTAGCCCTCCAGGCTGGCTGACTGCCCAGGCGCACCGGGCTTGCGCTCGTCCACCTGCGGTACCCAGGGGCCTTCGGGCTCCCAGATCTCCTGCTCGCCTTGTGTGCGGCGCTTGCGGTACAGCGTGGCGATGTCGTCGGCCACTTCTGGGGGGAAGTGGGTCGGTAACTCTGCGGTGGTGCCGGCCGGCTGAAACCCGCCCCGCAGGCCCAGCGGCTGCAGCAGCAGTCGGCTCATCAGGCGGTCAAAGCGCTCACCCGTGGCCCGTTCCATCAGCGTGCCGATCACGCCCAAGTTCAGGTTGACGTAGCTGAACCAGGTGCCCGGTGCGCGGTCGCGCTGCCAGGCGGCGCCATCGCGGAACCCTCGCCCGCCAGGGGCCAGCACGTCTCGCAGCGCCGGGTCTGAGCCCCAGGCATAGCCGGCTGCGTCACTCAGACCCGAGCGGTGCGTCATCAGCAACCGCAGGCTGATGGGCTCTTTGGGGAACTGCGGGTGCCGCAGCGGCCAGCCCAGCACCTCGCTGACGTCGGCATCCAGGTCCAGCCGACCCTGGTCCACGAGCCGCATCACCGCTACCGAGACCACCAGCTTGGAGATCGAGGCCACGCGGAACAGGGTGCGTCCATTCACGGGCAGGTCTTGTGCGCGGTCGGTTGGGTGGATGAAGCGGCGCCCGAAGTGGCCGCTGTAGACCACCTCGCCATCGCGCAGCGCCACCGCGCTCACCTGGGCCCAGGGAGCGCTGCCCTGGCTGACCAGTGCCGACAGTTCACGGTCCACCTGGGACGGGTCGAAGCCGCGCGGGGTGTGCAGGCCAGCGGCTTCAGGCGGTGTCTCGGTCATGCGTTCTCCAGATGCCGCGCCTGGGAAGGTCACTACCCCCAGCTTGCCGGCGCAGCCGCCCAGCAGCGGCACGCCCGCCAGTGCGGCGCAGGTGCTGATCAGCAAGTTGCGGCGGCTCACGGCCGCACCATACCGCAGGACCGCAGGCCTCAGCCTCTGTGGGGGCCTGACGCTAAGCGGAAGGCCACGATCACCGCGCGGGGGAGCGCGCTGCTTAAGATCGCTCTGCTGATTTCACAAGGAAACCCACCGATGTGGCTGCTGATCCTCGAGGCCCTGGGCGCTCTGGCGCTGCTGGTCTTGTTTGTCTGGTGGACGATGTTCTCAGGCCGCAAGCGTGGCGAGCGCAAAGACGGCGATCGGGACGAACGCTGAACTTGGAGTTGGCTGATGCATGCACGCTTGCGTGGGGCAGCCGTGGGCGGCGGGTGACCGCCGCAGCGAAGTCAAGGAGGAGAGGCGTGCGCAGCACGGCCCGGGGGACATGAGCGAAGGCGGTCGCCCGCCGTTCACGGCCGCAAGGTGACGGCCGCAGGTGCACGGCCCCACGGGGCACGGTTCAGTGCAATGACCCCGGCGACACCAGGTCGAAAGCGGCC
>CAISJH010000607.1 GCA_903885585.1 uncultured beta proteobacterium | reverse complement strand
ATGTCCACCTCAAGCGACTTCGGGAGATGAAAGACGTCGCGCACCGCACCCGGTCGCAATGGCTGTACGGCTGCTGGCTGAACTACCGCAATCTCTATCTTCTTCATGCTGCGGGCAAGGAGTGGTGCGCCCGCCACCTGCCGGCTCTGGTGTCCAAGGAGGTCAGATTCGGGTGACTGGCCGGAAGCAACCCATGCTGCAGCCGGAGATCGATGCCTCTGTGGCGCACGGTCTCGATCCCGCTGATGCGCCTTCGCAGCCGCCCCAGCACCACGTGTCGCTCGCGCAGGCAGCTCGGCTGAGTGGCGACTTCGAGACCGCCGTCCTGCACTACCGGCAGGCACTTGCACAACTGCCGTGGCATGACGAATTGCGGCTCGATGCTGCCGCGGCGCTGCTGGGCAGCGGAAGGGCGGCCGAGGCGGCCAGGCTCCTGCAGCGGTCTGAAGACGGACGGCTTGGCGGTAGCCACCTCCCGCCAGTTACAAGAGGCCGAAGCGAGCTCATCCTCGCAATGGCACTGGCACGTCTGCGGCGGGCCGACGAGGCGTTGCTGGCGTTTGACAGGGCTCTGGGGACGAACGGTCTGACCGGGGCCCAGGAGGCCACTGCACGGCGCGAGTGTGCGCGTCTTCTGCTCAATGAATTGGGGGATCCCTTAGGCGCGGCGAGGCGGCATGCCCCCGATGAGCACCACGCCCAGGCGTGGACGGACGGTGGCGGGGCGCTTGCGTTGCATCAGGATCCGGATGCCTGGTTGGCCGTTCTCGTGAGTGCCTTGTACACCGGGCAGGCGCAGGTCAGCGAACTGTGCAACGGGTTCCGCCGCTTCGCGCGCTGTCACATCAAGGGTGCCGTCGCGCCCATGCCTTCGACGATTTCTGTCAAGACAACGAAACCGCGCATAGGCTGGATTTCGGGTCTGCTATGTGCCTCCCCTGTGGGATTCATGACCTTGGGGGTGGTCGAGGCCCTCGCGGGCAGCGCGGAACTGATCTTCTTCGATCGGGGATCGAAGGCTGATTGGGCTCATACCAGGTTCAGGGCAGTGGCTGCGGCTTGGAAGGATGTGAGGAGCTGCTCAGCGGCCGAGCTGGCACAGGTCCTTCACGCCCATCGGCTCGACGCCGTGGTTGACCTTTCGGGATGGATGGATCTAGACGTGCTCAGAGCGCTGGACGCAAGGCCTGCAGCACGTCAGTTCAAGTGGGTGGGTGGACAGTCGCTCACTACCGGTTTGAACTGTTTCGACGGCTTCTGGGCCGACGCGCGGCAGGTGCCGTTCGACTCCTTCTCGCTGTACAGCGAGCCGATCCGGCACTTTGCTCACGGTTATGCCAGCTACACCAGCCCGCCATATCGCGATCTCTCTCATGCTGCGGCTTCGCCTCCGCTTCCCGCCAGGCCGAGACCGAACGCCTTTGCTTTCGTGTCCAACCCAGCCAAGATGGCCGGCGAGTATCTACGCCGGACCGTGGAACGGTTGCAGCCCGACAAGCTCTTGCTCGTGGACAGCCGGTGGCGACATCGCCATGCGCGTGAGTTGGTCGCGTCTCGGTTGGGTCCCTGGATGTCCAGAGTGGAGTTCATTGTCCCGCCCGACCATGCTGCTTACCTGCAAACGCTGTCGGATCTGGATGTTGCCGTGGTTGACACAGAGCCTTACTCCATGGGGTTGACGGCCATCGAGTTGCGGTTGCTGGGCAAGTCCGTGGTGGCCTCGCCGCGTTCGTCGTGCGCGACGATGAGCGAGCGGCATTGCATCGGCCACCTGTCGGCCGATCGCTTCGACCGGCACCAGCAGATGGCAGACCAGGTGCTCGCTTGGTGCATGGCGCCTTGATGGCGCCTGCCATGATCAAGGTCGACTCCCAGGGGCGGGTCTGGTTGCGAGGCTCGGAGCGGTCGCGCTGGGCTGGCAAGCCGATCAACGGTGAAGGCCAGACCGCCGTATCGGTGCTGATTCCTTGGACGAGGGCCGACGAGGTGGAGCGCGCATCGTTGCTGATGCGCCAGCGCGCGGGTGCTCCATGCACGATTGTGTGCGTGCAGGACGATGACGGGTGCGGTCCCGTGCAATTGCTGAACGCCGCCTTCCGAAGCCTCTTAGCTCCTTGGGTGGTTTATGCGGCCCAGGATGCCTTTGCCGGCAGGAGGTGGTTGGCTCAGGCGCTTGAGAGCGTTGCGGGTCCCGACGGGCCGAAACTATTCGCCTTCAACGACGGGAAGTGGTTTGGCCATCTCGCGGCCTTCGGACTGGTGCGGCGTTCCTGGGCCCAGGGCCTGTACGGTGGCAATCTATTTCAT
>CAISJH010000606.1 GCA_903885585.1 uncultured beta proteobacterium | reverse complement strand
GCTTCGAACTCATCGTGCGACGACAAGGGCAGTAGGCCCGTGGTTCCATTCGCGATTTCCTGCAGCCGCGACCAGTATCGCGCCGCGTGGCTGTAGGCGCGGGCATAGGCTCGGTCCAGGATGCCATTGAGCAGCGCGCGGTAGATGACGGTCTCGCCGCGCGGGCAGTCGTGGTTGCGCAGCGCCTTGGCCAGGGGGCCGAGGCTTCCGTATTGAGTCCCGTCGATCCGCCCGGGCTGGGCCAGGAGCCGAGCTTCCGCGGCGGCGGGATCGTCGAGCTTCAGCAGCACGGTGGTGGCAGCCGCCAGGTTGGGGTGGGCGAGGGCAAGGCCGTGGGCATGGTCGCGCGCTTCAAGTCGGTCCGCCTCTGGCAGGTGGCGCAGCCATAGGTCGAGGTAGAAGTCCGACATCGTTTGCTCGAACATTCCCTGGCGGATCGGAACACTTTCGTCGAACCGGCCGAGCTTCTCCAGGGCCTCGGCCAGCAGTCCGAGTCGGCTGTATTCAAGATGCTCCCAGCTGTCCTGCAGCCAGACCAGGGCATCGGCCGGCCTGTCGGCCTCGATGTAGGCCTGGGCGAAAGATTGGCGCTGCACCGGGTTCGGGTCGGGGCTGTAGCGAAGGGCTGCGCGCACTTTGACGTCGGGGTCGCGCAGGGACTCAGACAGCATTGACAGCGCGCCGGAGATCCTGAAGATCTCATGTGGCGGGTTTTCGGGGGTAGGGCACGCTGCCAGTGCGGCGGACAACTGCGCGTCGAGCGTGGCAACCATTTCCCTCTGCGCCGCCTCGTCGAGCAGCAGGCCCGCGTTTTTCAGCAGCTCACCGCGCGCGCCGTACTTGTCGGCCACGTAGAGCGCAAGCAAGCGGTCGGGCCATACGCTTGCCGGGGTTTCGCAGCGCGCGGCTGCGAGCAGCCAGTACCGGCAGGCAGAGCGCATGGCATCGCCGATCACGCCATCGGAATCATCGGCACGCTCGAACCACGACGCGTCCGCCTCGATGAAGGCCTGGAAGAGGGCGAGCGCGGCCGGGGGATCCTTGGGGCAAAGCTCGCGCTCCACCTGGTCGAGCCAGCCTTCGAGGGCGCGGCCGAACTCGCCGGCTTCCCGGTAGCTATAGAACTTGCTGGAGCGCTTCCAGGCAGTCAGGGTCTTCTTGAAGCCGGCGGCGAGCTTGTCGGGTTGGTCGGCCAGCTGCAGGCGAGCGAGGCGGGACTGAACTGTTTCGTGATCCCGGGCGAGCTCCAGCAGCAAGGCGACCAGCGCTTCCTTGGGCTGCCGGGCGAGGAATTCGGCGGGGTCTTCAGCGTGGGGCTTGGCCATCGAATTCAGCGGGGTAAGGTGTTCAGTCCGATGGCTGGCCAGAGGTCAGATCCCAGAAGCTGCCCTGCCAGTTCGAGATCAGCCCTTCGTTGCCACAGGTTACGCAGTGCCAGACCACCCGATCATCCTCTGTGATGCCGGTGTCGACTGCGCGCTCGTCGCGCTTGCGGCACTTGAAGCACAGTGGACCAGCCGTCTCGTCGGGGCGATCAAAGTCGGTGGCGTGGGCGACCACAGCGGTGAGGAAGTCGGTGAACTTGCGGGCAGGGCCCCGCTGCGGTGCGATGGCCCCCCTGGGGTCGAGGTAGTGCTCGAGGTCGATGACGTAGAGGGACATGAGAGTCACTGGAGACAATAGCTGAACGTTTGTCGGCAGATGCCTATCCCCGGAACTTGAAGGTCAAGACTTCCACGCAGAAGGCTGCCGCTGTCACGATGCGTCTACAGCCAGCGCCTTTGATCTTCGAGCCCAGCGCACCGCGTCTTCGATCAAGTCATCCAACTCGGCTTCGGTCATGTTCGAGGCCGCCGATTTGGCTTGATCCACCTTGGCAGATAAGGCAACGTTCCATCGCACAGTGGTCATGGTGGCGTCCGGATCGAATGTTGGGGGGGTTCAGTGTTTCAGCTCTCGTTTTGTACCACCCAAGATCGACACCAGTCTGATTGTCACGGCCCGAACCCAACACCTTCAGCAAGGCGCGCTCTTGGGCGGCGCCCGACTGTCATCACTGACCTGGTGGGCGTATAGGCTGGGTCGCCCGAAACCCCTTCATCGACTCCTCAGCCGCTGGCTCTTGCGTGTGCGCTCGAAGAAGTCGTCCGGCTTGCGGCGGACCCAGTCCAGAAACTTCGCGAGTTCGGGGTGCTGCCTAAGGGCCTCCACGTGGTGGTACTCGCGCGCCAGTTCGGTCTCTGTCAGCAGAGCGTGAATCTGGCGGTGGCAGATCCGATGAAGCCAGGCGGTCTGAACGCCGCCGCGAGACTTCGGCACCAGGTGATGGGCATCGCGCTGTGACGGTGGGATGGGCCGGTCGCACAGCGGGCAGACCACGGTGTCCTGGCTGTTGACGTCCCTCGGGGGCGCTGCCAGTTCCGCTAGCCGCCGCTTGATCCGTCCTCGCATCTTGCTACTTCGTCAATCCGCGCCCCCAGTAAACTGAAAGCCATGAGACACCTTCGCGCTGCAACGAAGGGCATTCTGAAGCGCGTCGAGGACCTGAGTGGCAAAAGCATTCAGTTCGTGAGCGATGAGAAGCTCCCGCTTCTTGCAACGCTGCAGATCGCTCGTAACGGTGCTGACTTTCACGTCCTTCGCTATAAGCCGAGCGCCGAGTCGCTCGACTATCTGATCGCCTTCCAAGCGGGGTTCGTTCTCCGGCTGTACGAGAACGAGCCTGATCAGCGGTTTGACTTCTCCCCGGCGCCAGACGCAGGACGGCGCGCCGAGTCGCTCATCCTTGATGGACTTGCCTTGAGCGCCGATGAGCGCAAAGCGTTACCGGCGTTCGCCGACTCTGTTGCCCAGTGGGCGCTCATGAATCTGCGCTCACTGCCCATCGGCATGCGCATAGACCGATGGATCGCCGATGACTTTGCGGAGCTCAGAGCGCAACAGCAGGCCTGCATCGCAGTGCAGGTGCAGCAAAACGTGGATCTTCTGTCCTTCAGGCAAGGAAAGCTGAGCATCCCGACCGGTCTGCTGGCAGGTATCGCTTCGTATGCGCTGTTTGCAGAACGCCTCTTGGGTGACGGAAGCTTTTCGGTCCCCTACGGCGCCGCAGGTGCTTTGACACGGGGTGAGCAACTCTTGTCCCTGCTCGACGGTGTTCCGTCTGGCCCCCAGTACGACTGCGAACTTGTGGATCGCTGGGCGGCAGCCGCAGGGCTTGCGGGCTGGTACAACTGGATACCCTACGTTCCATGACCTCCAGTCCTCAGTTCTTTACCTTGCCGGTCGAGCGCTTCGACCCGCAGTTGTTGCCGCCACAGGCGCGCCAAGTTGGTTCGCCAGCATT
The DNA here is from genome assembly GCA_903885585.1 of uncultured beta proteobacterium. Taxonomy (GTDB): domain Bacteria; phylum Pseudomonadota; class Gammaproteobacteria; order Burkholderiales; family Burkholderiaceae_C; genus Rubrivivax. Next base: position 6,629 of record CAISJH010000606.1, on the reverse strand, counting down.
CAACACGGCTGTCGTCGCCTATTTCGCTGCGCAGTACTCTGGCAAGGGCCAGCAGGCTGTGGTCAGTGTGGATGAGGGCCAGATTTCGGTGCTGGTGCTGCCCGCTGGGGCGCAGCCCCTGGATTTCCTCATGACCATGTTGCAGTCCGGGCGCATCAAGGAGGCGGTGCCCTACTTGGAGGCCATTGCAAAGGCTGGGCCAGCAGATGCGCAGGTCTTCTACAACCTGGGCATTGCCTACAGCGAACTCGGCCAGTTTGACGAGGCCGTCATCCGGCTGAAGCGCGCTGTGCAGCTGGACCCCCAACACGCACATGCTTGGACTGGCATTGGCGTGGCCTACCAGCGAATGGGCAAGCCTGATCGAGCCTTGGACCCCATGCAAAGGGCGGTTCAGGCCGACCCTTCCGACGGTTACGCCAGGCGCAACCTTGGAGCCTTATTGCTTGGAGCGGGGCGCAGCGCGGAAGCTTTGGAGCAGTTTCGAGCGGCCCGCAAAGCACTGCCGCATGACGCGCAGACACTCTACGGGTTAGCCTGTGCGCTCGACGCGCTCGGGGGTCAGGACGATCTGCAGGAGGCCGATGAGCTCTATCAGGTTGTCATTGCCAAGTTCCCTGGAGCCCACGTCGCGGAACTTTCTCGCGAGGCCAGAACGAAGCTGGCGGCTCAGGATATGCGAGCACGCGTGGGTGGCGGACTGCGGCCAGACGTCATTTCTTATCTGAGCGCAGCGCTGGAAACCTTTGACCGGGTTGGTCCCGAAAAGGCCAAGCAGATCACCTTCGAGATCGCCTCGAAGGGCCAGAACGGGCTGGACATTCACGACCCTGAGCAAAAGTACACGCTGTCTTCATTGCCGGGGGAGTTCTCCGGCATGCAACTGGTTTCCATCATGTACGCGGGGATCAAGGCTTTGGACCCCGCCATGGACGCCGGTATCGATCTCGATGCCGAATACGAGGTTGCCAAGGCGATGAGAAGTCAATGACCTGACGGTCAAAGACTGCATAAATCTCCCTCCGCACAAAGCGGTCTACATCCGGCGCCACACCATCACCACGCACCCGGGCTCGCTGCCCCACTTGGGATGGGTGGTGCGGGCTGAGCGGATGGACAGGACGTCGCCGTCCAGCTGGTAATACCTAACGTGCCGACCGCCAATCCAGCTGGGAAACCACGCGGCGTCCACGTCCAGCAGCAGTGTGTCTGTGCCTTCCAGCGAGTAGGCTGCTGCGTAGGCCATCATGCTGCGAAACAGTGCAGCCTCGTCGTTGGCGTCTTTGGGGTCGTGACGGTCAGATGACATCAGCGTGGCAGACATCCGACCCGACTGGCTGAAGATCAGGCTGCCCAGGGGCTGGCTCCCGTACATGTCGGTGAGGGCACCGCTGGCGGCGTCCTCCCACTGGATAGAGACGAGCTTCCAAGCCCCGACGATGGCGTTCATGTGGTGATCCCTTTGGTTGAGTTTTGGCCCCGTGAAGAGCGGGCTAAGCCCAGCATTTCTTGGGGTTCGAGGCCTGGTTGATTTCCTGTGTCCTTAACTGATTGGAGCACCTGAACGGGTCAAGCTTCAGGGCTCGCGACCTCGCCACAAGTGTTGCGAGATTCATACCTACGGTATGGCGATCCTGGCTGGTTCCGTCGCTTGACAACGCCCTCCTGGCAGTGCTTTGCTGAAAAAAGGCAAGGCGGTCTTGCTGACCCAGGAGAAACAGATGCCTCGTTCGAACTTACCCACGCTTCCCACCGTCAACACCGTGCTGCAAATGGCCTATGCCGAGGCTCGCCGGATGGCTGACCGACCCTCCACCCAGCAAGACAGCCCAGTCATGCTGGAGGCGGTCGCCGCCGTCTGGTCTCTTGTGAAGGAGATCCTGCCGGCGGGGGACAACCGCGTGCGTAAGCTCGATGAGCTCATCGCGCAGGTCACTGTCAGCCAACGTTCCAGTGCCGATTGACCCAGCAGGTATGGGGCTGAAGCTGGGCGGTGCCACTGGCGGATCGGTCGGGATTTCATGCAACTTCTTGAGTTGAAAGCAGTCTGCGTTTGGGATGGTCGGAGCGCGACCTGTACGTCTATCCAGATCACGCTGTGAGCTACCGGGAGCGGACCATTGCCCTCATTCGCATCCCCCCAACTCATCCCGCCAGGAGACATCACTTTGCCCCCACCCGTCCTACCCCACAGCTTGAAGATCGGTACCCGTCGCTACAAGGTGGTGATGCAGCAGCACGTCACCCCCGCCGGACTGATGGGACAGGTGGACTACGGCAGGTGCTTGATCACGGTGGCCACGCACAGTTCGCGCTCAGGGCGGAAGTTCCGACACACGGAGGTGCACGACACCTTCTGGCATGAGGTCACCCACGGCATCCTCAAGGAGATGGGCCACCACCTGTGGAGCAGCGAGCGCTTTGTCACACGGTTTTCCAATTTGCTCACCCGTGCCATTGAGTCGGCGCGCTTCAAGGGAGATGCACGATGAACTCCTCAGCCCTGCGCCGCGCCTTATGCCTCGCGCTGACTGTCCTCCTTGGCTGGCTCGCCCCCTGGTCCGCCCACGCCAGCTACCAGCCCTCGGCCACCTGGCTTCAGCGCACGGATGACGTGCACATCCGGGCTGATGCCTCCACGGTGCAGACCGTGCACTGGGTGATCCGCATCGACACCGAGGCTGGCGTGACCAACTTTGCCGAGCGCCGGCTGGAATTCAGCTCGTCGCTGGAGACCCTGGACGTGCTGGAGGCCTTCACGCTGACGCCTGATGGCAAGCGCCTGGTGGTCGCACCGGACAAGATCCGCACGATGGAAGCCTACGACGAGGGCGGCCCAGACTTCAGTGACGCCAAGGTCAAGGTGGTGATCTTCCCAGCGGTGACCGTGGGGGCTCAGCTCCACCTTCGCTACCGCAGCACCCAGCACACCCCGTTCTTCCCCGGCCACACGAGCTGGACGGTGCATTACCCACCGGGGGTGAAGTTCGAGAACGCCCGGGTGGACATCCGCCACGACCCTGGCATCGACGTCAAGGTGCAGGGCAGGGGCGTCGCCGGCGGTCGCGTAGAGGCCCGGCCCGACGAGGCCCCCGGCACCATCCGCTACGCCTTTACGTTCCGTCAGGACAAGGCGTCACCGCCCGAGCGTGGCCGGGTAGAGCTGTCGGACTTTGCGCCGGCCGTGCATGTCACCACCTTTGCTGACCGCGCAGCCTTGGCGGCAGCCTACCAGGCGGGTGCCCACCCGAAGACCGAGCCCACACAGGCCGTTAAGGCTCTTGCCGAGGAGCTGACCCAAGGTGCCACCACCGAGCGAGACAAGGTGCGGCGCCTGTACAACTGGGTCAGCCGGCACATCCGGTACGTGTCCATGGAGGTGGGAGCTGGCGGCTACATCCCCCACTCGGTGCAAAGCATCCTGGACCATCGCTACGGCGACTGCAAGGACCACGTTGTCTTGCTGGAGTCGCTGCTGCGAGCCGTGGGCATTGACAGCACCCCGGCCTTGGTCAACTCGGGCCGGGCGATGCGGCTGCCCGAGCTCGCGCTGCTTACGCCGTTCAACCACGTCATCACCTACGTCCCGAGCCTGAACCTGTACCTGGACTCCACGGCCCGCTTCGCCCCCATGGGCACGCTGCCCGAGGAGGTGATAGACAAGCCCGTGCTGCTGACGGCCACTGGCCAAGTAGCCCGCACGCCGAAGTCTTCGCCCACCACCGACTTCACCCACACCCGGGCCTGGATGCAGGTGATCGACACCGGCGAGGTCTGGGGCTCTGCGCTGGCGGTGTACGGGGGCACGGAAGAAGTGGACTCCCGCTCGGCGCAGTTCGACAACCTGGGCAAGCAGGCCGAGGACCTGGCCCGCGGCTACTTGTCCCGGTTCGGCGAGACCGGCACGGGCGACATCGAGGTGGACGACCCGCTGGATCTGGACAAGCCGTGGAAGGTGGAAAGCACCTTCGAGCTCGACCCCGTGGTCAACATCCCGGGGCCAAGTGCCATGGCCATCCCGGTGGGGTTGGCACCCGGGCGCATGAAGGCTCTGTCCACCAGCAGGCCCATCAGCGGACGGCGCTTCGAGAGCGCATGCGTCTCGGCACGCCACCGCGAGGAGGTGGAGATCCGCCTGCCGCCCAAGGTACGCATCGAGCGCATTCCGGTGGACGTGAACTTCACCCAAGGCCCACTGCGCTACAGCGCCACCTACAGGCGCACCGGCAACGTGGTGCAGGTCACGCGGGAGATCGTGGCCGACCGGGCCAGCTCCATCTGCACCGCCCGTGATGACGAGGACTGGGCGGCGTTGCTGCGGGTGCTGCAGAGGGATCTGCGGGGGCAGGTGTTTGTCAGGTGAAGCCGCCCGTGCAAACTTCTGTCGGGTGTCAACTTTTTGCCTTACTCCAGTCCTGATTTAGCGACAGCGCAATTCAGCAAGATCCAAAGCATGAAGCCCAGAACAAGCCTCAGCCATCCGTTGCAGATCGCCACCCTGCCGATCGAGGCCGGTGCGATTGGCGTCACCTTCTGCCCCGGAAAGCAAGGCGACAGCGTCTTCGGAGCGCCCTGGGCGCGTGACCTCAGTCTCGATCTCGATGCCATTCAGTCTTGGGGCGCCAGTGCAGTCGTGACCTTGGTCGAGGGTCATGAACTCGTCTCGCTGGGAGTACCGGACCTTGGGCCTCGCGTCCGCGAGCGCGGCATCGACTGGTTTCACCTGCCTATCGTGGATCTGACCCCGCCTGGGGTCGGTTTTGAGGAAGCCTGGCCCGCTGTGGTCATGACACTCAAGCAACGAGTGACTGGAGGGAGCCGCGTGGTTGTTCACTGCCGAGGTGGCTTGGGGCGAGCCGGCACGGTGGCTGCCTGCCTGCTGGTGGAGTTCGGCGTCGCTGCACCGGAGGCCATCCAGCGCGTCCGCACAGCCAGCCCGAACGCGATCGAGACGTCGGCGCAGGAGCGGTACGTCCTGGCCTATCAGTCCCGCTCTGGATCTCCAGCCAAGTAAAAGACCGAAGGGAGAGGACACCGCATGGATTGGTTCGAACGCATCACCGGATTCAAGGAATCCAGCTACGACGAGACCCGCGAGCGCTTGTCCATCGTGGATGGGCGACTGCACTCCAGCAGCAGTTCGCGCACCTGGGGTGTCGGCGTGCTGGAAACCCCGAGCCTGGCGGAGTTGCGGCAGCGAGCCGCAGGGTTGCGACACGATCAAGGTGCCACGCGCGTCTCAATCGTGCGCGGCGATGTGCGGCGCATGCATTCGGATCCCGCCAACGTCGGAGCGCTCTTCCAGGTGGCCTCGCAGTTCAATCTGCTGGAGATGGTGTCAGATGCCGTGACGCCCGAGCAGGGTGTCACCCGATACCAGTGGGACGGCACCCAAGGACCTGCCTGCGCCATCGCTGCGGGCGCCGGCACCATCTACCGCAACTACTTTGCCCCGGTCGGCGGTCAACCCGGCCAGCGCGTGGACCGTCAAATCGACTGTCTTCAAAACATCGGCACGGCTCTGGGCAACGATCAAGGTCGGCTCTGGCGCATGCGCAACGGCTACTGCCTGACCACCCAGGCGGGACTGGCCAAAGTGGACGAGCAACTGGCAGCCATGGACGAGGCTCAGCTCGATGACCTTCGCGGACGGCTTCGCATTGGCGTGCACTGGGATGTAGAGGTCACCGATGAGGGCGCCGCGCACTGTGTTTCTCAGGCGTACTGCTCGGCCCTGCCAGTCAGCTACAACCGCATCCGAAGCACTGAGAGCTGGGCGCGCTTTGCCTCCTTGGTGCTGGAAGCGGCTTATGAAGCCACCCTGCTGGTGGCCTTGCTGAACAAGAGAGACCACGGGTCAGCAGTGGCCTACCTCACGCTCTTGGGCGGAGGGGCCTTCGGCAACGACTGGTCATGGATCGCCGGGGCCATGAGAAGGGCCGTGCTCGGCGTTCAAGGCACGGGTCTGGATATTCGAATCGTCAGTTACTCGACCCCAAGCCAAGACTTGCTTGAACTTGCTGAGGAATTGGCACCAGGTACTTGATGACTGCAAGCTCGGTTCGCCTACCCTCCTTGGGACTGCATCTGGCCAACGGATTGGCCCTGGCCCTGATGGGCTCCTTGGCCCCGTTGCTCTGGGCCCAGGGCGTGCACACACGCCGAAAGACTGTCGTACTGCCCGAGCCCCCTGGCCCTCGCAGCGGCCGTGCTGGGTCAGGACCCATGCTGCGTCTGCTTATCACGGGCGACTCCGCAGCCGCTGGTGTCGGCGTGGATCACCAGGACCAATCCCTCTCAGGGCAGCTGAAGACCTTGCTGGAGCCTCACTTTGACCTGCACTGGGAACTGATTGCGCGCACTGGCCACACCACCGCAGACCTGCTCGGGTGCCTTCAGGCCGAACCACCGCGACTCTTTGACGTAGTGGTGCTCTCGCTGGGCGTCAACGACGTCACGGGTCTGGTGCCGCTGCAGCGCTGGGTGAGGCAGCAGCGTGCTCTGCTCACCTTGTTGAAGGAGCGCTTTGGGGTCCGTCACGTGCTGGTCGGGGCTGTACCACCCATGGGCGAGATGCTCGCCATGCCCCAGCCCTTGCGCGCAGTGATGGGCCAGCGCGCGGCGCTGTT
>CAISJH010000605.1 GCA_903885585.1 uncultured beta proteobacterium | reverse complement strand
GTCCTGACCTGGCTAACCGCACCTTCGCCCGACGCCGGAGGCGTCTCCATCCACAATTGCAGCCAATGCCGGAACTCGCACCAGCCTCCGAAGCGCACGCCCCCGAATCCAACTTCACCATCGGAATCGACCACAGGCCGCAGCTGCGCCCAACCCACAGCCTCATTGCCAGCCTTCCCTACTGTGTATGCTGTCTCTGCGGCTACGACCACGCCACCCCCGACTGCCCCCCGAGAGCAGCCCTGCACACCTCCCTACATGTATGCCAGCTCCACAGCACTCCTGACGACCCTGCCGATGCGCCAGACCCAATGCCCCAGGCACTCCTCTCCGAACAAGACTGGAGTGCATTGCACTGGGATATCTGGCAGGAAGACTATGATCCTGAAGCCACCACCACGCCCATGGACCCCCCCCCACATCCTCTCAAGACCCCACGCCAACGCCCAGTGACACCCTCGCGGGTCATCGGGAGGGGGGCCATCCCCTGCGGAAGTTGGCGCTGCTGTTCAGCGACACCGTCTTCTTCCAACGCTGCCCCAATGATCTGGTCGTCGACACCGACGCCATGCAGGCCGGTATCGCCAACCGCGCTGGAGCTCGCGCCTTCTTGGAGAAGGGGGCGGACGTGAGCCATTTCCACTACTTTTCACGGCCCGCCTGCGCTCAGGCCCTGGTGCGCTGGCTCACGGAGCGTCACCCGCTGGAGCGAGGCGACGTCCTCCCGCTCGCGAGCCCTCCGGCGGCGCGGGAGCGGGCGAGCACCCGTCAGACCGATGCCACCGCCGCCCCGAGCACCCTGCGGGTGTCCTGCCACGCCATGGACCTGCGCTACGTCAACCAACCGTTGCTGGTGGGGCACTACGAGAACGATTCGATCGCCGCGGCCGAAGCCCTGATCGACCGCAACCTCGTGGCCGGCGAGCTCAGCCGTCGCCATCGCCTGGGTCTCTACGCCGGCCCCCACGGATCGTGCACGGTGGTGCTGATGCCCCCCAGCGGCAGGGAGCGGGGGCAGGGCAGCTGTCGCGGCGCGGAGGTGATCGGCCTGGTCTCCATGGGCGACCTTGCGAGCCTGGCCCTCACCGAGGCGGTGCGGGTGGGCACGCTGCGCTACCTGCTGCAACTCCTGGATCGGGGGGATGGCGGCGCGGGATCGGCACAGGAGGTGGGGCTGGCCTCCCTGCTGATCGGTCAGAACTCCACCAATACCATCACCATCGAGGACTCCGTCATGGCCTTGGTGGAGGGGGTGCTGGCCGCCAACGCGCAGTTCGCCAACACCTTCCCCGGTTTGGCTCCGCGGGTGGGACACCTGCGGCTGGTGGAGCTTCACCTCGACACGGCCATCACCGCCACCCGAGCCCTGGCCAGACTCGACGCCCGGCTGAACCGTGACGGGCAACGGGTGTTGAGCTTGGAGCGGGAGTTGCTGTTTGGCAAGGGATGGCGCCACCGGCTGGATGCGGCGGAAGAGCACGGCTATTGGCCCCGGCTGGTGATCACCAACGGGGAGCCCGCGGGGCAGGAGGAGAATCGCCGCCCCGGCGTGAAACTAGCCAACACGCTGAGCTTCTCCTTCCTGGGGCAACGGGCCAGGGCCGAAACCCAGCGGCAGCAACGCCAGAGTGGCTTGGTGGAAGCGCTGGTGGCGGCCTCCATCCAAACTCCCACCCTCAACAACGATCTCTCCCGCACCCTGTTTCAGCTGCTGGTGCCCTCGACGTTCAAGGAGCTGGCCCGCCAGCTCGACCAACTGGTGCTGGTGTTGGATGACACCACCGCCAATCTGCCCTGGGAGCTGCTCATGGCGGATGACAAACCCCTGGCTCTGCAGCTTGCGGTGGTGCGTCAGCTGCAGGCCCCCCGCTACCGCCAGCAGTTGCGCCAAACCACCGACCGCGCCGCCTACGTGATCGGCAACCCCAGCAGCGAAGGCTTCTTCGACCGGTTTGTCGGGGCGGGGGGCCCAGGCTCCACAGGGTTGGCCAGCCTGGACGGGGCCCGGCAGGAGGCGGAGAGCGTGCTCAGCTTGCTGAGACAGAGCGCTTACGCCTGCGAAGACTCCCTCCAGGAGGAGAACGCCGTCGATGTGATCAACAAGCTCTATCGCCATCCCTACCGCCTGCTCCACATCGCCGGGCACGGGGTGTTTGAACATCCCACCCACCAGGGCGAACGGCGCAGCGGCGTGGTGCTCGCTGGCGGCCTGTTGCTTACCGCCGCCGAGATCGAGGCGATGGAGGTGGTGCCGGATCTGGTGTTCCTCAACTGCTGCCACCTGGGCACCGTGAAGCGAGAGGCGGTGGCCTTCACCCGGTTGGCGGCCAGCGTGGCGGGGCAGTTGATCGCGAGGG
>CAISJH010000604.1 GCA_903885585.1 uncultured beta proteobacterium | reverse complement strand
TGCGCCATGTCGGGCCGGCCGCCGCCTTTGCCGCCGACCTGCTGGGCGACGAAGTTGACGAGTTCGCCCGCCCGGACCTGGGCCGTGCGGTCGCTCGTGACGCCAGCGGCGAGCTGGACCTTGCCGCCCTCCACCACGGCCAGCACGATGGCCGCGCTCTTGAGCTTGTCCTTCAGCTTGTCCATCGTCTCGCGCAGCGTCTTCGCATCCGCTCCGTGCAGCACCGCCGCGAGCACCTTCAGCCCCTTGACGTCGACCGCCTGCGCGAGCAACTCGTCGCCCTGCGACGATGCGAGCTTGCCCTTCAGCGCGGAAATCTCCTTTTCCAGCGCACGCACCTGCTCGAGGGCCGCGACGACACGCGCCGGCACCTCGGCCGGCGTCACCTTCAAGCTGCCGGCGACACCGCCGAGCGTGGCCTCGATCTGCTGCACGTAGGCCAGCGCATTGATGCCGGTAACGGCCTCGACGCGCCGGATGCCGGCCGCGACGCCACCCTCGGCCACGATCTTGAAAAGGCCGATGTCGCCCGTGCGCTGCACGTGCGTGCCGCCGCACAGCTCGCGCGAGGAGCCGATATCCAGCACGCGCACCTCGTCGCCGTACTTCTCGCCAAAGAGCATCATGGCGCCCAGCTTCTGCGCCTCGTCAATCTGCAGCACGCGCGCCTGGGTGGCGGCATTGGCCAGGATTTCGGCGTTGACCAGGGCCTCCACCTGCGCGATCTGCGCATCGGTGACCGGGGCGTTGTGGGCGAAGTCGAAGCGTGTGCGCTCTGCCGTCACCAGTGAGCCCTTTTGCTGCACATGGCCGCCCAGCACCTCGCGCAGCGCCTTGTGCATGAGGTGGGTGACGCTGTGGTTGCGCACGGTGCGTGCGCGCTGCTCGCCGTTCACCCGCGCGACCAACACATCCCCCAGCTCGACCTCGCCCTCCAGGATGCGGCCCTGATGCCCGTGCACACTGGCCTGGATCTTCACCGTGTCTTCCACCACCATACGGGCTCGCTGGTTGCGCAGCTCGCCGGTGTCGCCCACCTGGCCGCCGCTCTCGGCGTAGAACGGCGTGTGGTCCAGCACGACCACCACGTCGTCACCCGCCTTGGCGCGCGTGACGGGCGTGCCGTCCACGTACAGGGCCGTGACCTTGGAGTGCTCGCACACCAGATGCTCGTAGCCGTGGAAGGCGGTGGCGTCGCCCGAGTACTCCAGGCCGGCGGCCATCTTGAACTTCGCCGCCGAGCGGGCCTGCTCGCGCTGGCGGTTCATGGCGGCGTTGAAACCCGCCTCGTCCACCGACACGCCGCGCTCACGGCACACGTCGGCCGTCAGGTCCAGCGGGAAGCCGAAGGTGTCGTGCAGCTTGAAGGCGGTCTCGCCGTCGATGCCGCTGCTGCGCCCGGCGTCCGTGGCGAGTGCGGTCTCCAGGATCTCCATGCCGTTGGCAATGGTCTGGAAGAAGCGCTCTTCTTCTTGCTTCAGCACCTCGGTCACGCGCACGGCCTCGCGCCGCAGTTCGGGGTAGGCGTCGCCCATCTCGGCGGCCAGCGGCTGCACCAGCTTGTGGAAGAAGGGCTTGCGCGCGCCCAGCTTGTAGCCGTGGCGGATGGCGCGGCGGGCGATGCGGCGCAGCACGTAGCCACGGCCTTCGTTGCCGGGAATCACACCGTCCACCACGGTGAACGAGCAGGCACGGATGTGGTCTGCAATCACCTTCAGCGAAGGCGCCAGCAGGTCGATGTCGGCCGCGCCGCCGGAAGCCACCACCGCGTCCCGAGTGGCCAGCAGCAGGTTGCGGAACAGGTCGATTTCGTAGTTGCTGTGCACGTGCTGCAGCACCGCCGCCAGACGCTCCAGGCCCATGCCCGTGTCCACGCTGGGCTTGGGCAGCCGGTGCATGGTGCCGTCTTCGGTGCGGTTGAACTGCATGAAGACGTTGTTCCAGATCTCGATGTAACGGTCGCCGTCCTGCTCGGGGCTACCGGGAGGGCCGCCTGCCACCTCGGGGCCGTGGTCGTAGAAGATCTCGGAGCAAGGCCCGCAAGGGCCGGTGTCGCCCATCATCCAGAAGTTGTCGGACATGTAGCGTCCGCCCTTGTTGTCACCGATGCGCACGATGCGCTCAGCCGGCAGGCCGATGACCTTCAGCCAGATGTCGTAGGCCTCGTCGTCCTCGGCATAGACCGTGGCCCAGAGCTTGTCCTTGGGCAGCTTGAAGTGCTCGGTCAGCAACTCCCAGGCAAACGAGATGGCGTCGTGCTTGAAGTAGTCGCCAAACGAGAAGTTGCCCAGCATCTCGAAGAAGGTGTGGTGGCGCGCGGTGTAGCCCACGTTCTCCAGGTCGTTGTGCTTGCCGCCGGCGCGGATGCACTTCTGCGCCGTAGCCGCCCGCGTGTAAGGGCGCTTGTCGAAGCCCAGGAACACGTCCTTGAACTGGTTCATGCCTGCGTTCGTGAACAGCAGCGTGGGGTCGTCGCCCGGCACCACGGGGCTGGAGGCCACGGCCTGGTGGCCCTTGGACTCGAAGAACTTCAGGAAGGTGGAGCGGATGTCGGAGGCTTTCATGGGGAACTCGGAGTCACGGAATGTTCAGGGAATGTTCGAGCAGGGGGGTGCAAGATCTGATGCCTTACGCCCGTCAAGGATGAGCGCAGGCCGTCGGATGCATGGTCAGGTCAAGTTCTGGGGGTTGAGGTAGAGCGGCACGCCGACCCGGCGGGCTGCTTCGCCCAGCACACGGTCTTTGGTCGCCAAGGGCAGACGCTGGCGCAAGGCGGTGTCGAGGTAGCAGGCATCGTAGGACGTCAGCCCCCAGTCGCCCGCCAAACGGGTCCACAAGGAAACATCGGGCGCCACCGGCACCACCCGCATCTGCACGCGCTCCAGTCGGCCCCAGGCCTCATCGAGCGCCGCCGCGGTGATGCGCCCGCGATGCAGGGCACGGGACAGGATGTTGGCCAACTCCAGGTGCCACAGCGCGGGCACCCAGACCTGTGTTCCGATCATGGAGCGCCACACGTCCACGGAATAGTCGTCTTGCTCGTCCTCGAAAAAGGCCGCCAGGGCCACCGAGGCATCCAGGACAAAGGCGGGAGGCGCCGTCGACGTCACCGGCGCCCCTCATCGCGCAGTTCACGCCAGTCCATGTCCAGCCGTCGCCCGCGGCTGGCGCCGATGAGCGCTTCAATGGCTTCGCGACGCGCCTGGGCGTCCTGGTCGACGGGCGTCACGCGCACCAGCTTGGCCACCGGCTTGTTGTGGCGCGTGATGATGACCTCCTCACCCTGCTCGGCACGGGCCACCAGCTCGGAAAGGTGTGTCTTGGCTTCGAAGAGCCCGATGGTTTCCATGGCTTGTACCGGGTGACAACGCTGAGGAGAGAAAACACAATCTTGGTTGAATCAACCAGATTCTAGTTCTACCCACCGCGAGCCTGGGTCGGGCCCGACGCCTTAGCATTCCAGGGTTGCCAGACATCAACAGGACCTCAGACCCATGGCCAACGCCTCCAAGAACTCCGCCAAATTCCAGTGGGAAGACCCGTTCCACCTCGACGCCCAGCTCACCGACGACGAGCGGGCCGTCAGCGAAGCCGCCCGCGCCTACTGCCAGGAGAAACTGGCCCCGCGGGTGCAGTTGGCCTTCCGCAACGAGCACACCGACATCGCCATCTTCCGCGAGATGGGCGAACTCGGCCTGCTCGGCCCCACCATCCCTGAGCAATACGGCGGCGCTGGCCTGAACTATGTGTGCTACGGCCTGGTGGCGCGCGAGGTGGAGCGCGTGGACTCGGGCTATCGCTCCATGATGAGCGTGCAGAGCTCGCTGGTGATGCTGCCGATCTTCGAGTTCGGCACCGAGGCGCAGAAGCAGAAGTACCTGCCCAAGCTGGCCACGGGCGAGTGGATCGGCTGCTTCGGCCTGACCGAGCCCAACCACGGCAGCGACCCCGGCAGCATGATCACCCGCGCCCGCAAGGTGCCCGGCGGCTACAGCCTGAGCGGTAGCAAGATGTGGATCTCGAACTCGCCGTTCGCCGACGTCTTCGTCGTCTGGGCCAAGGACGACGCAGGCTCCATCCGCGGCTTTGTGCTGGAAAAGGGGTGGAAGGGCCTGTCCGCACCCGCCATCCACGGCAAGGTGGGTCTACGCGCCTCCACCACGGGCGAGATCGTGATGGACGAGGTGTTCTGCCCGGAGGAGAACGCCTTCCCCGAGGTGCGTGGCCTGAAGGGCCCCTTCACTTGCCTGAACAGCGCGCGCTACGGCATCGCCTGGGGCGCGTTGGGTGCGGCGGAGGACTGCTTCCACCGCGCCCGCCAGTACGTGCTGGACCGCCAGCAGTTCGGCCGGCCGCTGGCCGCCAACCAGCTGATCCAGAAGAAGCTGGCCGACATGCTGACCGAGATCAGCCTGGGCCTGCAGGGCTGCCTGCGTCTGGGCCGGATGAAGGACGAAGGCACGGCCGCCGTGGAGATCACCTCCATCCTCAAGCGCAACTCCTGCGGCAAGGCACTGGACATCGCCCGCATGGCGCGCGACATGATGGGTGGCAACGGCATCAGCGACGAATACGGTGTGGCGCGCCACCTCGTGAACCTGGAGGTGGTGAACACCTACGAGGGCACGCACGACATCCACGCCCTGATCCTGGGCCGGGCCATCACGGGCATCCAGGCGTTCCAATGACCGCACCTGCACCGCTGGAGGGCATCCGCGTCCTCGATCTGTCGCGCGTGCTGGCCGGCCCGTGGTGCGGCCAACTCCTGGCCGACTACGGCGCCGACGTCATCAAGGTGGAGCGCCCCGGCAGCGGTGACGACACGCGCGGCTGGGGCCCGCCCTACTGGGGCGACGCGGCCCAGGGCATGGCGGCCTACTACCTGAGCACCAACCGCGGCAAGCGCTCCATCGCCATCGACATCGCCAGCACGGAGGGCGCCGCCCTGGTGCGGCGCCTGGCCCAGGACGCCGACGTGCTGCTGGAGAACTACAAGGTGGGGCAACTCGCCAAGTACGGGCTGGACTACGCCAGCCTGTCAGCGCTGAACCCGCGCCTGGTGTACTGCTCGGTCACCGGCTATGGTCAGGACGGCCCCTACGCGCAAGCCGCCGGCTACGACTTCGCCATCCAAGCCACGGGCGGGCTGATGAGCGTCACGGGCGAGAAGGAAGGCACGCCCGGCAGCGAACCTCAGAAGGTGGGCGTGGCCGTGAGCGACCTGTTCACGGGCGTGTACGCCTCGGGCGCCGTGATGGCCGCACTGATCGAGCGTGGGCGCACCGGCCGCGGACGCCACATCGACGCCGCGCTGCTGGACGTGCAGGTGGCCATGACCAGCCAGCAGGCCAGCAACTACATGCACAGCGGCAAGACGCCGCAGCGCATGGGCAACGCCCACGTCAACATCGTGCCCTACCAGGTGTTTGCCACGAAGGACGGCCACATCGTCATCGCGGTCGGCAACGACGGGCAATTCGAGCGCTTCTGCACCCTGGCCGGCCACCCCGAAGTGGCCGCGGACCCGCGCTACGCACGCAACTCCAGCCGGGTGGAGCGCCGCGCCGAACTGGTGCCCGTGATGGCGGCCTGGATGCTGGCGCGCACCACCGCCCAGTGGGTGGCGCTGCTGGAGCCCCACGCAGTGCCCTGCGCACCCATCCTGTCCATCCCGGATGCGCTGTCTCACCCGCAGGTGGTGTCGCGCGGCATGCGGGTGGAAACAGCCTGCATTCCCATGGTGGCCACGCCCATGCGCTTTGACGGCGTGCGCCCTGTGGCCCCCTTGGCGCCTCCACGGCTGGACGAGCACGGCGACGCCATCCGTCAAGCCCTGGCCGATCAGGCGGGCTGGCCATCGCCCTGAACGCCGCATCGCGCTCTTCCAAGGCAAACCACCAAACATTCACCAACCACCTCCTCACAACGCCCCGGCCGATAGCCACGCACGTCCGGCGCTTGAAGGTACCCCTGCAATCTTGATCAAGCACAGCACCATGACCACCTCCCCCTTGAACAGCCTGAACGACCCCACCCTGCTGAAAACCGACGGTCTGATCGACGGCCAGTGGGTCAGTGGCAGCAGCCGCTTCGCCGTGCACGACCCCGCCACGGGCGGGCATCTGGCCGATGTGGCCAACCTGGGCGCGGAACATGCGCAAGCCGCCATCGCCGCCGCCGACAAGGCCTGGCCCGCCTGGCGCGCCAAGACCGCCAAGGAGCGCGCTGGCATCCTGATGAAGTGGTACGGGCTGCTGCACCAGCACGCCGACGACCTGGCGCGCATCATGACCGCCGAGCAAGGCAAGCCCCTGACCGAGGCGCGCGGCGAGGTGGTCTACGGCGCCAGCTTCGTGGAGTGGTTTGCCGAGGAAGCCAAGCGCGTCTACGGCGAGACCATTCCCACCACCGACCCCACCAAGCGCTACCTGGTGCTCAAGCAGCCCGTGGGCGTGTGCGCGGCCATCACGCCGTGGAACTTCCCCATCGCGATGATCACGCGCAAGGTGGCGCCGGCGCTGGCCGCCGGCTGCCCCGTGGTCATCAAGCCGGCCGAGGCCACGCCGCTTTCAGCCCTGGCCTGTGCCGAACTGGCCCTGCGCGCGGGCATGCCACCCGGCGTGCTGAACGTGCTGAGCTCGGACGCGCAGCGCTCCATCGACATCGGCCATGTGCTG
>CAISJH010000603.1 GCA_903885585.1 uncultured beta proteobacterium | reverse complement strand
GCGTGGTGTCGTTGCCCGCAGCCACCAGCAGGCAGAAGAAGTTGCGGAACTCGGTGTCGCTGATGACGTGGCCTTCGGCATCGGGCTGGGTGATGAGGTGCAGCACGCCCGAGGTGTCGCCGTCGGCGCGCTTGCGGTCCATCAGGCGCTGGGCGTAGGCATAGAGCTCGGCGCCTGCAGGGGAGCGAAAGGGCATCAGCCGGTAGGCCTCGGTGTCGGCCTGGTCCAGCACGTGGTCGGTGAACTCGGCGTCGGTGTTGGCGATCAGCGCGTCGCCCTTTTCCACCAGCCATTCCAGGTCTTCCTCGGGCGTGCCGATGATGCGGCCGAGCACCCGCATGGGCAGCTGCCGGGCGATGCGTTGCACGGCGTCGAACTCGGGCTCGGCCAGGGCCTGGTCCAGGATCTCGCGGCTGAGCGCGCGGATCTGCTGCTCGAACAGCGCGATCATGGGTTTGCTGAAGGCCTTGGCCAGCAGCAGCCGGGTGCGCGAGTGCTCGGGCGGGTCGGTCTCCTGGAAGGTGCGGCGGGCCAGCACCTCCTCCTCGGTCTGGTCCTCCATGCGGATGCCGTGGGCCGAGGACAGGGTGGCGTAATCGCGGTTCAGCGTCAGGATGTCGGCGTAGCGGGTGACGCTCCAGAAGCCCTGGCCGCCGGCGTAGTCGCACCAGGCCATGGGGTCGTCGCGTCGCATCCGGGCGAAGGTGGCGTGCGGTGCGCCGTGGACGAAGCTGTCGTGGCTGGACAGGTCGGCGTGGCCGTCGTCGGTGGGGGTCCAGAGGGTCATGGGGTCTCCTCGGCCTGCAGGGAGCGTTCGACGAACCGCGCCACCCAGTGCATGAACAGCGCAGCGTCCACCGGCTGCTCGATCTCGGTGGCGGCGCGCGCCACCACTTGCGCCCCGAACTTGTGGCCAAAGCTGGCCAGCAGATCGCGCATGAAGGGCCGGGTCAGCTCCGGGTGGTACTGGGTGCACAGCACGTGCTGGCCGATGGCGTATGCGCCCACGGGGCAGAAGGCGTTGCCGCCCAACACGCGGGCGCCGGGTGGTGGCTGCTGCACCTGATCTTCGTGCGCGGCAAAGAGCGACAGGTGGGGCAGGGGAGGGTCCATCCACGCCTCCTGAGCTGCGAGCGCCGTATCGGCCACGCCCAGGCGGAAGCCGCCCGCGTTGAGGCCCACCGCGCCGCCCAAGGCCTGGGCAATCAGCTGGTGGCCGAAGCACAGGCCCACCAAGGCACGGCCTGCCGCGTGCCGCTGGCGCAAGGCATCAGCAGTGCGCTCCATCCAGGGCTCGGGCTGCGTCACCGAGGCCACGCTGCCGGTGAGCACCCAGGCGTCGGCGGCCAGCGGGTCGGGCGGCAGTTCGCCGTCTCGCGCGGCCCAGGTGCGGTAGGCCCAGTGTGGTCGCACGGCTTGCAGCGCCGTGATGACTTTCTGGGCGTCGTCAGGGTGCCGCTGGGCGAAGGCCGAGCGGTCGGTGTTCATCAGCAGCACGTCCACGCGCACGGGGCCTGGCGGTTGCGCGGCACCGTTTGGGGGGGAGGCAAGGGGCTTGGACATGCCGGTATTCTGGGCAGCGCGGGGGCGCGGGTACTATCGACTTCGCGCATTTCCGCAGGCAGGGCTTTCCCGCCTGCGGGCCTCCACAGACCTCTTCAGACCCTCTTGAGGCTCTCTTCAGAAGCCATGAAATCGCACGTTGCCGTGCGGTGAATCTCATGTCCCAGGCTGCTTCTACACAACCGGTCGGCCCCACGGGCGCTTGGCGGCTGGACGCCGCCCTGGGCGACGCGCAGCAGCAGGCGTGGGCGCAGCCTGAGTGGCAGCAGGAGTACCGGCAGCTGTCCGGGGGGCTGTTCCAGGGGCGGGTGCAGCACGTACAGTTGCCCGGCATGCGCCTGGTGCGCGAGGACAGCAACCGCGCGCTGCACCAGCGCGGCGACCTGGGCCGTGGTGTCTACGGTTTTGCCATGCCGCTGGCCTTGTCAGGGCCCGGCATCTTCAACGGACAGCGCTTCGAGCTGGACTCGTTGCTGCTGGGCCGTGGCGACGAGCTGGACCTGCGCACCCCCACCGAGCTGTCGCTGATGGCCGTGGTGGTGGAGGCCGACCTGCTGCAGCCCCTGTGGCAGCGCATGTACCAGAAGCCCCTGGCGGGCTGGCTGGAGCACCAGTTGGTGGTGCCGGCCCGCCCTGCAGCGGCGCAGGCCCTGCGGCGGCTGCATACCGAGCTGATGGCGCGCCTGCTGGACCCGGCCGCCTTTGGGCGCGACTGGCAGGACGAGACCGCGCTGCGCCAGGTGCGCGACACCCTGCTGATCGAATGGATCGAGGTCATCCCGGAGAAGGTGGATGCTTCCTCGCTGCCCACCGTGGCCGCCCGGCGTCAGCTGGTGAACCTGGCCTGTGAGTTGATGCTGGCCCAGCCCGACGAGCCTCTGTCCATGCTGGACCTGTGCAGCCAGGTGGGCGCCAGCCGCCGCAAGCTCACCTATTGCTTCCAGGACGTGCTGGGCACCAGCCCCATGCAGTACCTGCGCGCGCTGCGCCTGAACGGCGTACGGCGCGAGCTGCGGTCTGGCGAAGCCGCCGCCGTGCAGGACGCCGCCGCGCGCTGGGGCTTCTTCCACATGGGCCAGTTCTCTCTGGACTACAAGAAGCAGTTCGGCGAGCTGCCCTCGGCCACGCTGCGCTCCGGTGCGGCGCCGGGGCTCAGGTCAGCGCCATCGGCGGGGCGACAAAG
>CAISJH010000602.1 GCA_903885585.1 uncultured beta proteobacterium | reverse complement strand
GACTCCGGCACCTCCATCTCCCGGCATTGCTGCCAGAACGGGGAGTCAGTGCGCTGGTTCAAGTGGTAGTGCAGGATGATGAAGTCACGTATGCGCGTGAACTCGAAGTCCATCTGGGCATTGAACTCGTCAATGTCAGGCTGGCTGAAGCCCGCAGCAGGAAACAGCGAGATCAGCTTGCCGATCGCAGTCTGAATGAGATGGATGCTGGTTGACTCCAAGGGCTCCAGGAACCCCCCGGACAATCCCACAGCCACGACGTTTCGGTTCCAGGTCTTGTTCCGCTTGCCGGTGACGAACTTCAACGGGCGCGGATCGGCCAGCGGTACGCCGTCCAGGTTCGACAGCAGGACTGCCGTGGCCTCGTCATCGCTGACGTGCTGGCTGCAGTAGACGTGACCATTGCCGATACGGTGCTGCAGGGGGATTCGCCACTGCCAGCCCGCACGGTGGGCGGTCGATCGGGTGTACGGCGTCAACTCTCCGCCGTGTTCGCAAGGCACCGCCATGGCCCGGTCACAGGGCAACCAGTGGGTCCAGTCTTCATAGCCGGTCTGGAGGGTCTGCTCAATCAGCAGGCCGCGAAAGCCGGAGCAATCGATGAAGAGGTCGCCCTCGATGCGCGAGCCGTCGGCCATGACCACCGCTTGAATGAAGCCGTCCTCGGGGCGTTGCTCCACTCGCTCGATGCGGCCCTCGGTGCGGATCACGCCGCGCTTCTCGGCGTGCCGGCGCAGGTACTTCGCGTAAAGCCCGGCGTCGAAGTGAAACGCGTACGCAATGTCGGCCAGGGGAGAGTTGGGCATGTCCGACGGGGGCCGCATGAACTTGCCGGCGCGGCAGGCCCGACGTGTGATGGAGTACTGCTCCAGGTCAGGCGCCTTTCCAGCCAGCCACATCTTCAGCCAGTACTGATGAAAGTCCGTGGTCCAGAGTTCTTGCCCAAAACGTCCGAAGCCGTGGATGTATCGGTGGCCCAGCTTGCCCCAATTCACAAACTCGATGCCCAGCTTGAACGTGCCCTGGGTCTCACGGACGAACTCGTCTTCGTCCAACTCCACGATCTTGTTGAACAGGCGGATGGGCGGGATCGTCGCCTCACCAACGCCTACAGTTCCGATGTCCTCAGACTCGACCAGGTGGATGTCGTACTGGCCGCGGAGCACCTTCGACAGGGCCGCCGCAGCCATCCAGCCGGAAGTGCCGCCGCCTACGATGACCACGCGCCGAAGGCTGTTCTGGGTGATGGTTTCGTTCATTCGCAATTCCCTGGGGACTGGTCCTGGACTGTCGTCATGACGCATGAGCGCCGTCTGCGGCGACGCTGATGCGTTGATTTTCAGTCGCCATGAAAAAACCCCGCACGCGAGTCTCGTGCGGGGTTGAGAGGCGCTGCCGGAGAAACCCCCGGCGCAGGCCCGATCACAGCTTGTAGTTGATGCCCAAGAGGTAGGTCTTGCCCGTCGGGATGTTTTCCACCACGACGCCAGTGGCACCGTTGACACGCTTGAACGCGGTCTTTGTCAGGTTGTTGCCCTGCAGCAGGATCGACAGACCCTTCAACGGACCGGATTGGAGCTCGTAGCCAATCTGGGCGTCCACCGTCGTCTCGGCCTCGATGAAGGTGAGTTGGCGGTTGTCCTGGAAGTCGGTGATCTCACCCAGGAAACGTGAACGCTCGCGCTGCGCCAAGCTGATCTGGAACCCCTTCTTCTCGTAGTAGAAGCGGATGTTGGTCACGTTGCGAGACAAGCCGGGCAACGGGATGTTGGTGACGCCCACATCGTTGGTGTTGAAGGCGTTGGCCGGCATGTTGACCGAGCTCTCGGTGGTCGAGTGGTTGATCTGGATGCCGAACCCATCCAAGGGCTTGGCGATCATCCCGAAGGGCAGCGATGCCGTGAGTTCCAGACCACTGAGGCTGCCGCCCTTGCCGTTGACCGGCTGGGTGAACATCCCGACCTTCTGCACGGTGGGTGGGAGTGCCACGCCATAACGCGAGAAGTCCACTGCGGTGTTCTGCTTCAGGATGTAGGTGTCCAGATCCTTGTAGAAGCCCGCCACAGCCACATAAGCCTTGTTGCCGAAGTACTTCTCATAGGACACGTCGATGGCGTTGGCACGGAACGGCTCGAGGTAGGGGTTGCCGCCACTGCCCTCGATGCGCGGGCCACCGACCGCCGTGGAGTTGACGCCGAAGGTCACGCTGCCACGCATGTCAGCCATGCTCGGGCGCGACACCACCTTGGCCAGACCCATGCGCAGCACCTGGTCGCCGCCGAGATCCATGTTCAGGTTCATGCTGGGCAGGAAGTCCGAGTAGGACGTGCCAGCCTCGACGCGTGTGGACGGGCAGGTGGCCGGCGTATTGCCCGTGCAGTTGGCGCTGTTGACAAACCAGCCAGACCCGTTCTGTGACGCATTGACGAACTGCGCCCCGACGTTGCCGCGGACTTCCTTGCCGAGGATCTTGGTCTCGATATTGCTCTTCACGAAGGCGGTGTTCACCTTCTCCTTCACACCCCAGTCCTTGTTCAGGATGTCTGCATCCACCTTGGGCGGCAGGTCGTAGATCGTGCCCAGCGAACCCGTGGGGTTCCACGAGATGACCTTCAGACCGGTCGTGCCGGCGATGGCCACGCCGGGATTGGGTACGTCCTTGAACGCGTACGGTGCGGTCACCACGCCGGCTGCCGTGACGCTGTCCTTGATCACCAGGCGACCCTCATTGGCCGTGTGGGACTTGGTGCGCTCGGAGAAGTTCATCCCGAGTTCGACGTCCACCAGGGGGCCGAGCTTGAGGTCACGCTTGCCCGAAAGGCGGGTGGCGGTGATTTCGTCGATGGTGGTGGGCAGGGCCACGTAACCGGCTTGCGGCGAGTTCTCGCCACCGCTCCAGCCCATCGGGTCGGTCAGCTTGGCCACGGCAGGGCTGGAGTAGTCCAGGCTGGTGGTGTACTTGACTTGCTCGAAGTTGCTGCCGTTGAAGCCGGTCCAGGAAATGGTGCCGAGCGTGCCGGCAAAAGGTGCCTTGTTGGCATTGCCCGGCTGGCCAGCCGTGGTCTCGTACCGGGTGTTGTTGCGCGTGACCTTGGACTGAGACAGGTCGGCCTGCGCCGTCCAGGTGCCCAGCTTCAGCTTGTTGTTCCAACCCCAGGAGTCCAGCTTGTCGGCGCTGGCCTCGTCGTGGTTGCGAACCACGCCCTTGTAGTCGGTGATCGTGCCGGAGGTCGCCACACCGTTGGCAATGGTGGCGTTGATCAGCTGGCCTTGCGGGTCATAGCCGCCTGCCGAGCCGCCGCCAATGGCGCCTTCCAGGCCCTTCTTGCTGATCTTGAAGGTGCCCTTGGATTGGAAGACGTCGAGGACGGACTCGAAGTCCTTGTTGGGCTTCCACTGCAACACGGCCATCAGGCCTTCACGGTTGGTGGTGGTCTGCTCGGTATCTGCAGTGAAGCCGCCAGGCGTCTTCACGGTCTGGCCGTTGAAGTCGCGGTCAGCGGCCCAGCCACCCCAGGAGTTGAACTTCTGCTGGCCCGCGCCTTCATCAGCGAACTTGGTGTAGCCCAGCGCAATGCCCAGCTTGCGGTCGGCGAACTGGTCGACATAGGACAGCGAGACCCGCTCGCCCTTGCCTTCGCCTGCGCCTGAACCGATGCCGGACTTCTGCTCACGGTAGTTGACGGCTGCGGCTCGCTTGCCAAAGTCCAATGGCCGGACGGTGCGCAAGTCGATCGTGGAGGCCAGGCCTTGATTCACCAGGCCGCCATCCGGGGTCTTGTAGATCACGACCGAACCCAGCAACTCTGACGGGAACTGATCAAATTCCACGCCGCGGCTGTCGCCGTTGGAGGCCTGTTCACGGCCGTTCAGCGTGCCGGCGTTGAAGTCGGGTGACATGCCCCGAACACTGATGCTCTGCGCGCGTCCACTGGACTTGTTGCGCTGGGACGCCACACCGGGCAGGCGAGAGATGGATTCCGCCACGCTGGCGTCAGGCAACTTGCCAATGTCTTCAGCGCTGATGGCCTCGACGATGTTGTCAGCGTTCTTCTTCACGCTGATCGCGCTCTCGATGGCGCTGCGGATGCCCGTGACGGTCACGGTCTGGGTCTGGGCATGGGCTTGCCCGCTCAGCACCAGGACGGCGCCTGCCACTGCGGTCAGGGTACCGACTTGTCGCTTGAATGGCGATGTTTTCACGGAATGTCTCCTCGTTTTGGATCGACACAGAAAGCGGTCACGCGCACATTGGCGTACCCGCACACTTTTGCACCCAGGATTTGTACCAAAACTAGCTTTTCTGAACGCTTGGGTAAACCCCTAGCTTTTGCGCTCTTCGCCACACTTTTCCCAGGGAAAACCCGCGATGAAGGGGGGTGGCAGGTGTTCGGGAGCCTGCGGGAAGCTTGTTTCGGAGCTCTATTTGTAGTTGAACTACATTTCGATTTGCATGACCGCCCCCCTGTTGTACTGCCCAAGCTGGACTCCCATGGATGCTGTTCGTCTCTCGCTCCGGCGCTGCCTTGCGCTGCTCCTTGCCGTAGGCTGCTGCGCTTGGGCGGGTGTGGCCACGGGCCAGGGCCTCAAGCTCCACGTCCCCTCGCCCGACTGGCGTGACCAGGTCATCTACTTCGTCGTGACCGACCGCTTTGCCGACGGCGACCCGCGCAACAACGACTTCGGCGCGGGTGAGTTCAAGGCCGGTGACCGCACGCGCTTCAACGGGGGCGACCTGAAGGGGCTGACGCAGCGGCTGGACTACATCCGCGGCCTGGGGGCCACGGCGCTCTGGATCACCCCGCCGGTGGCCAACCAGTGGGTGGAACCTTCGGGTCAGTACACCGGCTACCACGGCTACTGGACCGAGCACTTCAAGCGCGTGGACAAGCACTTTGGAACGCTGGTCGATTACCGGCGTCTGTCTGACGCACTGCACCGCCGCGGCATGTACCTGATCCAGGACGTGGTGGTGAACCACACGGGCAACTTCTTCACCTACCGCAACCGCTGGAAGGCCGGTGACCCGGCCCACGGCTATGAGCCGCACGACCGCACCGCACCCGTACCTCGGCCCTCCCAGCCCCCCTTTCACCAGAACGACCCGCGCGACCCGAAGCAGCGCCGGGCTGCCGTCTACCACTGGACACCCGACATCGCCGACTACACCGACCCGGTGCAGGAGCAGACCTTCCAGATGGCCGGCCTGGACGACCTGAACACCGAGAACCCGGTGGTGCGGCGTGCGTTGCGGGACAGCTTTGGCTTCTGGGTGCGTGAGGTGGGGGTGGATGCGATGCGCGTCGACACCGCGTTCTATGTGCCGCCCGCGTTCTTCTCTGACTTCCTCCACGCGCGCGACCCCAAGGCTCCTGGCCTGGCCGAGGTGGCGCGGCGTACCGGCCGGCGCAACTTTCATGTGTTTGGCGAGGGCTTCGCCATGGACCGGCCCTTCGACGATACGCAGACGCGCAAGATCGAGCGCTACATGACCAGCCCTGGCGGTCAGCCCTTGCTGCCGGGGATGTTCAATTTCCCCCTGTACGGCGCGATGGGCGATGTCCTTGCGCGCGGGCGGCCCCCGGCCGAGCTGGGTCATCGCATCGAGGCCACGGTGCGCCTGCACGCGCGGCCGCATCTCATGCCCACCTTCGTGGACAACCACGATGTGGACCGCTTTCTGGCCGGAGGTTCCGAGGCGGCGCTGAAGCAGGCGTTGCTGGCGATGTTCACGCTGCCGGGCATCCCGACCGTGTACTACGGCACCGAGCAGGGCTTCACGCAGCCGCGTGCTGCCATGTTCGCCGCCGGCTGGGG
>CAISJH010000601.1 GCA_903885585.1 uncultured beta proteobacterium | reverse complement strand
TTCTGCGCGCGCGCCCGATCAGTCAGGATTGTGTCAGCCGCACGCGGGGCCGAACCGGCGTCTGAGGTGAGGTCTGCACCGACCCACTGCACCCGGGAAGGATCGGCGGAGAAAAGGGGCCCGCCCACCATGATCAGCAGGCTGGGGTTGTTCGAATACTGCCGCATGGCGGCGATGCGCTCGCGCAGCCACGTCAACTTCAGCTCACTGCCCACCGACAGGCCGGCCACATCGAACCACTCGTCGCGTACCCGCTGTACGGGATCGATGCCGGTGCCCGCCACGCCACCGACCACGTCCCAGCCGTCACGCCTGAAGAACTCGGCCACCACGGACAAGCCGAACATGTGGGTCTCGTCGTCAGGCTGCGCCAGCAGGATGCGGCGTCCGGCAGGGGCACGCGCCGCCTCGCCGCAGAAATCTGCGCTGAACTGCCGCAACAGGGCTTGCAGCCGACCCACCGCCACCGTCACCGCCACGAAATCCGAGCAGTCTTCCACCCATCGCTGGCCCATGCGCACAGCGCTCGGCACCAGCAAATCCAGATAGATGGACTCGATGGACAGGCCGCGCGAAATCATCCGGTGTATCGCCTGAACGAAACCGGTCTCGTGGTCATCAAGAAGATGGCCGAAGAACTCTTCGAACTCGGCCTCGGTGGGCTTCATGGTTGCGGCCGCTTGAGAAGACGCATGGTACTTCACCAAGTGCGGAATCACGTGGTCGGCCAGCACGGCAAACAGGCGCGCCACGCGCTCGCGGCCGTCCAAAGCCTGCGGCAAGGTGGGCGGGGGCACCAAGTGGAGACGGTCGGCCACGTAGCGGCGACGCGTCTCCGCGTCCAGCGCGGCTTCATGACCGCCGGGCGGCGGGGCGTCCACGGGCAGCCCAGGCATCCGCGCTGACTTCCCGAACACCGGGTGAGCCACCGAGGCCGCCATGGCGCTGAGCGACAGCGAACTGGACGGGTCGCCGTCCTGCCCGGACCGGCCACCACCCTCGTCGGCTGCCTGGTCCCGCAACTTCCGGCGAAAGTTGTCTGGGTTGTACACCTCGCCCTCCAAGACAAGCGGCCACCTACCCGGTGTATCCCGGGCCTGGCGCGCCGCGACGAATGCACCGCAGACCTCCCTGCCTGCGGCGAAAGACACGACCCGGTACTGAACTCCCAAGGGAGACGGCACCGCTGACCCACTGCGGGTCATGAGCGAATCATCAAGCCCCAATCCAGAGATGTCAAGTAGAGATGACGTCAATACTGATTGACACAATCCGCCTGAGCGCCTACGCTGGCTGGCAGAACTTGGATTTGTCCGACCACCCATGTCCAGCCCAGCCCAGGCGCCCGTCGCCCTGTACACCCCGGAACAACGCCGCCGTCGCGACGCCACGCGCTGGACGCTGGTGCAGGGCTTGCTCGCGCCCCTGCAGTTCCTGGTGTTTGCGGTCAGCCTGGGTTTGGTGCTGCGCTACCTGGTCACGGGGGAGGGCTTCGGCCTGGCCACGGCCTCGATCATCCTGAAGACGGTGTTGCTCTACACCATCATGGTGACGGGCTGCATCTGGGAGAAGGTGGTCTTCGACGTCTGGCTCTTTGCCCCGGCCTTCTTCTGGGAAGACGTCTTCAGCATGCTGGTGCTGGCCCTGCACACCGCCTACCTGCTGGCCCTGTGGCAGGGCGCCCTGGGGGCGCGGGGGCAGATGTGGTTGGCCCTGGCCGCCTACGCCACCTACGTCATCAACGCCGGGCAGTTCTTGCTCAAGCTGCGTGCAGCGCGATTGCAGAGCGATGCCGAGCGGCGCAGGACCTCCATCCCTGACGGGACTGGCCTGGGCGCCGCCACAGCGGAGGCTGCCCGATGAGCGCCGTGATCCCTCTGCATGTCGACAACGGCTGCACCGACGCGCCCGTGCTCCGCGAGCGCGGCCAGCGCGAAGTGTTCTGCGGGCTGACAGGCATCGTCTGGCTGCACCGCAAGATCCAGGACGCCTTCTTTCTGGTGGTGGGCTCGCGCACCTGCGCGCACCTGGTGCAGTCGGCTGCCGGCGTGATGATCTTTGCCGAACCGCGCTTTGCCACCGCCATCCTGGACGAGCGCGACCTGGCCGGCCTGGCCGACGCCAACGACGAACTCGACCGCGTGGTGCAGCGCCTGCTGTCGCGCCGACCCGACATCAAGACCCTGTTTCTGGTGGGCTCCTGCCCATCGGAAGTGATCAAGCTGGACCTGTCGCGCGCCGCCGAGCGCCTGTCGCGCCAGTTCCTGCCGCAGGTGCGGGTGCTGAACTACTCCGGCAGCGGCATCGAGACCACCTTCACCCAGGGCGAGGACGCCTGCCTGACTTCACTGGTGCCGGTGCTGGGCACCACGCCCCCGGAAGGCGGCGCCGTGCGCCAGGCCTCCCCCCTGGTGGTGGTGGGTACCCTGCCGGACATCGTGGAAGACCAGCTGGCGGGGCTGCTCACCCGCATCGGGGTGCCGGCCGCCGCCTTCCTGCCGGCACGCAACGCCCAGCGCATGCCCGTCATCGGCCCGGGCACCCGCTACCTGCTGGCTCAACCTTTCCTGGGCGACACGGCCCGCGCCCTGGAAGAGCGCGGTGCACAGCGCATCGCAGCGCCCTTCCCCATCGGCATCGAGGGCACCACGGCCTGGCTGGAAGCGGCCGCGGCGGCCTTCGGCATCCCCGCGTCCACCGTGGCGGAGGTCACCGCCAGCGCCCGCGCCCGAGCCGAGGTGGCGCTGGCGCGCCAGCGCCAGGTGCTGCAGGGACGCAGCCTGTTCTTCTTCCCGGACTCCCAGCTGGAGTTGCCGATCGCGCGCTTCCTGTCACGCGAGCTGGGCATGGTGCTCACCGAGGTGGGTACGCCCTACCTGCACCGCGAGCACCTAGCGCAGGAGCTGGCCTGGCTGCCCGCGGGCACCCGCCTGAGCGAAGGCCAGGACGTAGAGCGCCAGCTGGACCGCTGCCGCGCCGAACGGCCCGACATCACCGTGTGCGGCCTGGGGCTGGCCAACCCGCTGGAGGCCGAG
>CAISJH010000600.1 GCA_903885585.1 uncultured beta proteobacterium | reverse complement strand
TGGCCCATCGTCTTCACCAAGGTGCCCGAGTGCGTGGTCGCCACCGGCACCGACGTGCGCCTGCCCGGGGCAGCCGTGTCCAGCCAGATCGACTACGAGGCCGAACTGGCCATCATCATCGGCAAAGGGGGCCGCAACATCTCCAAGGCCGAGGCGCTGTCGCACGTCTTTGGCTACACCATCGTCAACGACGTGACCGCGCGCGACGTGCAGATGCGCCACCAGCAGTGGGACCTTGGCAAGAGCTTCGACACCTTCTGCCCCATGGGCCCGTGGATCGTGACTGCCGACGAACTCGACGGCACCGACACCCGGGTGCGCTGCTGGGTCAACGGCGACCTGCGCCAGGACGCGCGCACGCAGGACCTGATCTTTGACCTGCCCACGCTGATCGAGACCTGCTCGCGCGGCATCACCCTGCTGCCAGGCGACATCATCGCCACGGGCACGCCGGCGGGCGTGGGCATGGGACTGAACCCGCCCTCCTGGCTGAAGCACGGCGATACGGTCGTGATCGAGATCGACGGCATCGGCATGCTGAGCAACCGCTTCGTGGACGGCTGAGCACACCCCCGGGCCGACGCACCGCCATACGCCGCAACATGCCCCGACCTGCCGCAGCAGGCTGCAACCTGTCCTGAGACGTTCTGTTCTGACCTGACTCCCGAGGAGCCCTGACCATGCAACGCCGCCACCTTATCGCCGCCGCTGCGGCCACCACGCTTGCCGCCACGTTCGGCACCAGCCCCGCTGCCGCCCAGAGCGCGTGGCCGGAAGGGCGCAACATCACCATGATCGTGCCCTTCCCGCCCGGCGGCGTGGCCGATACCGTGGCCCGCCCGGTGGCCGAGGCGCTGGCGCGCGAACTCAAGGCCACCATCGTGGTGGAAAACCGTGCCGGCGCCGGCGGGGGCCTGGGCATCGCGGCGGCTTCGCGCGCGGCGGCCGACGGCTACACGCTCTTGATGAGCCTGTCGTCCATTTCCATCCTGCCCGAGGCCGATCAGCTCTTCGGCCGCAAGCCCGCCTTCACCCTCAGCCAGTTCCGGCCCATTGCGCGCTTCACGGCCGACCCCACCGTGCTGGTGGTGCGTGCGGAGGCCCCGTGGAAGACGCTGGCCGAATTTGTGGCCGACTCCAAGAAGAAGCCCGGCGGCTACAACTACGGCAGTTCTGGCAACTACGGCACCATGCACGTGCCCATGGAGATGCTCAAGGCCAGCGCCGGCTTCCCCGCCAACCACGTGCCCTTCACGGGTGCCGGGCCGGCGGTGCTGGCCCTGCTGGGCGGGCAGATCGACGCCGTGGCCAGCGGCCCGTCCACCGTCGCGCAGCACATCAAGGCGGGCAAGCTGCGCGCGCTGGGCCACTGGGGCGACAAGCCGCTGCAGTCGCTGCCCGAGGTGCCGAGCCTGACGCAACTCGGCCAGCCGGTGAAGTTCGCGCAGTGGGCCGGCCTGTTCGTGCCTGCCGGTACGCCCGAAGACATCATCCAGAAGCTGCGCGCCGCCTCCCGCAAGGCCGCGGCCGACCCGGCAGTCGTTGCCACCATCGGCAAGGCCGGCAGCCCCATCGAGTACCTGGACGCGCTCGAGTTCCAGGCCTACTGGGACACCGACGCCAAGGCCATGGCCGAGGCGGTCAAGCGCATCGGCAAGGTCGAGTAGTCAGTACCCCTCGGCCGCGCGCTGCGCGGCCTGCTCGATGCGCGGCCAGGTGTTCATCAGGTGCTCGCGCATGGCCCGGGCCAGGGCCTCGGCGTCCCGCGCGGCCAGCGCCTGCGCCATGGCCTCGTGCTCGGCCATGGCGGCGCCCCAGTTGTCGGGCACGCTGTTGCCCACGTAGCGAATGCGCCGCATGCGCTGCGCCAGGGTGGCGTGCGTGGTGGACAGGGTCTCGTTGGCGGCGAGTGCCACCACCGCCTCATGGAAGCGCTGGTTGAGCGCAAAGTAGGGCTGGCGCTCGCGCCGGCGGAAGTGCTCGCGCATCTGGTCGTGCAGGTCGAGTACGGCGTTGATGCGTTCCTGTGGCGCACTGCAGGCCTCGCGGGCGGCGAATTCCTCCAGCAGCGCGATCACACGCAGCATGTCCTGCGCATCCTTGGCGGAGAAGGCGCGCACGATGGCGCCACGCAGCGGTTGCATCTCCACCAGCCCTTCTGCGGCCAGCACCTTCAAGGCTTCGCGGATGGGCGTGCGCGACACCCCCAGGCTCGCCGCGAGTTCCATCTCCGGCACCCGCTCGCCCGGGCGCAACTGGTTTTCGACGATCAGGTCGCGCAGCCGGGCGGTGACCTCATCGTGAAGGCGCGGGCGGCTGATGGCCGGTGCAGGCGACAGCGGGGAAGCGACGGCCGGCTGCAGGTCAGCGGACGGCGTGTCAGTGAAAGCAACGGCAGGGAAAACCACGATCGGATTCTGCTGGGGTTTCGCTATTCTCGCTTCGTAATTACGGATTACCAATCACGGGTTTCCCCCATCGGCGTCAGCACCGACCGCCCCCCGCCCTGAAGACTCTCCTGCCGCGCAGCCCCTTTCTGCCCAGCCGTCCATCGCCATGCCACGCCGCATCGTCGACGCCCACCACCACTTCTGGGACCTGGGCCGCAACCGCCACCCCTGGCTGTGCGACGAGCCGCCCATCACGTTCCGCTACGGCGACTACGCCGCCCTGCGGCGCAATTACCTGCGGGCCGACTACCTGCGTGACGCCGCAACCGCCTCGGTGGAGGTCCAGGGCACGGTCTACGTGGAAACCGAGTGGGACCCGGCCGACCCGCGCGGCGAGATGCGCTACGTCGAGAGCCTGATACGCGACACCGGCCTGCCCACCGTGGCCGTGGGCCACACCCGGCTGGACGCACCGGAGGCCGCCGAACTCCTGGCCTACCACGCTGCCTTCCCCTTCGTGCGCAGCATCCGCCACAAGCCACGCGCCAACCCGCGCCCTGGGATGGCCGAGCCGGGGGGCATGAAAGACAGTGCCTGGCGGCGCGGCTTCGCGCAGCTCGCGCCGCTGGGCCTGCGCTTTGACCTGCAGACGCCCTGGTGGCACATGGGCGAGGCCGCGGCCCTGGCACGCGACTTCCCCGACACCGCCCTCATCATCAACCACGCCGGCCTGCCGGCGGACCGCAGCGCCGAGGGCCTGGCGGGTTGGCGCACGGCCATGGCACAGGTGGCCGACTGCCCCAACGTGTGCGTGAAGATCTCGGGCATCGGTGTGCCGGGCCAGGCCTGGACGGCTCAGGCCAACGGCGCCATCGTGCGTCACCTCATCGAGGTCTTTGGCGTGACGCGCTGCATCTTCGCCAGCAACTTCCCAGTGGACAGCCTGTGCGGCAGCTTCGAGGCCATCTTCGGCGGCTTTGGGGACATCGTGGCGGACCTGTCCGACGACGAGCAGGACGCCCTCTTCCGCCGTAACGCGATCCGCATCTACGACATGGGTTTGGCCGAATGAGTGCACCTCGCCGCTACGGAGCGCTGATCTCCAAGCATGTGGATAAAAGGAGCGTCGAGTGAGCGCCGACGACACACGCACGACAGATCGTCCCGCCCTCGCCTACATCGGCCTGGGGCTGATGGGCGGCCCCATGAGTGCGCACCTGGTGTCACGCGGCTGGACCGTGCGCGGCTACGACACGGTGCCAGAGCGGCGGGACGCCGCCGCAGCGCGCGGCGTGCAGATCTGCGCCAGCGCGCGCGAAGCTGCCGAAGGCGCGGGCTTGGTGCTGCTGAACCTGCCCACCACCGATGCCGTGGAGGACGTGATGTTTGGCGCGCAGGGGCTGGCGCAAGTGATGCGACCTCCGCAACGCGTGGTGGACTTCTCCACCATCGCCGTGGACCGGGGGCGCGACTTCATCGCCCGCCTGCAGGCGCAGGCAGGCTGCGGCTGGGTGGACGCGCCGGTGTCCGGTGGTCCGGCCGCCGCGGGTGCGGGCACGCTGACCGTGATGGCCGGCGCCCATGCGGACGACCGCGCTGCCGTGGCCCCGCTGATGGCCGACGTGGCCGCACGCTTCACCGTGCTGGGCCCACCCGGCAGCGGGCTGGTCGCCAAGATGCTCAACCAGCTGATGGTGGGCTGCCTGCACGCCACGGTGGCGGAGTTCACGCTGCTGGCCGAGACCGCCGGCATCGAGGCGGACCTGGTGCCACAGGCCCTGGCCGGCGGCCATGCCGACGGCGTGCTGTTCCAGCAGATCTACCCCCGCATGCGCAGCCGCGACTTCGCGCCGCGCGGCTATGTCCGGCAACTGCTGAAGGACCTGGACATGGTGCTGGCCTTTGCCAAGGACCTGCAGGTGCCCACCCCGATGACGGCGCAGGCCCAGACCCTGTACCGCATGCTGGCCCACCTGGGCCACAGCGAGCTGGACACCTCGGCGGTGTTCAAGCTGTACGAGCGGGACACCACCGCTCCCACAACCAAACCCTGACCCCCGACCCCCAACTGCAAACAGAGGAGACAAACCATGAAACTGTTCAAGACCCTGAGCCTGGCCGCCGCGGCCGCCCTGCTGATGGCCGGCGCCGCGCAGGCGCAGATCAAGCTGCGCTACGCCCACGTGGGCGTGGCCAATGCCCCGCAAACCCTGTACGCCGATGAGGTGGCCAAGCTCGTCAAGGAACGCACGCAGGGTCGGGTGGAGATCCAGGTCTTCGCCAACTCGCAGTTGGGCGGCGTGGGCGAGATGGTGGACGGCATCAAGTCGGGTGCCATCGCCATGGGCCACCACGACTTCGCCTCGCTGGGCAAGATCCTGCCCAACACGGCCGTCTTCAACGCGCCCTTCATCTACCGCGACGCCGCCCACGCGCTGCGCGCCACCGATTCGCGCAGCTCGGAGGCCCTCAAGGCCATCAACGCCGAGCTGGTGCAAAAGGGCGGGATGCGCATCGTGGGCAGCTTCTTCCAGGGCACGCGCCACCTCACCTCCAAAGAACGGGTGCTGTCGCCCGCCGACATGAAGGGCAAGAAGTACCGCGGCGTGCCCGTGAAGCTGTGGTCGTCCATGCTCACCGGCATGGGCGCGGTGGCCACGCCGGTGGAAGTGTCCGAGCTGGCCACCGCCCTGGCCACCGGTCTCGTAGTGGGGCAGGAGAACCCGCTGCCCAACATCTTCAACCTCAAGCTCTTTGAGGTGCAGAAGTTCGTCATGCTGACGGGCCACATGCAGTCGGTGCTGTCGGTGTTCGTCAACGAGAAGATCTGGGCGGGCGTACCTGCAGCCGACCGCAAGATCATCGAGGACACCATGGCCGAGGTGGGGCAGAAGACGCTGGACTGGGACAAGAAGACCTTCGACCAGTACCGCAAGGACCTGGAAGCCAAGGGCATGACCTTCATCTCCGACAAGGAAGGGCTGCAGCTGGACGCCTTCCGCCAGGCCGTGATCGGGCAGGTCAACAAGGACTTCCCGGAGTGGACCACGCTGATCCAGCAGATCCAGGCCGTCAAGTGAGCCTGGGGCCGCGGCAGGTCTTGCACCCCGCCGCGGCCTGACCCACCGCCTCACCGGGAACTCCCATGTCCGCCTTGCGCCGCAAGACCGTCGTGGCCTGCCTGCTGTTGCTGGCCGCGCTGATCTTCACCCCCAGCCTGCAGATCGTGATGCGCGGCGTTTTCAACGTGCCCATGTCCGGTGCGGAGGAGCTGACCCGCTACTTCCTGATCGCGCTGACCCTGCTGGGTGCAGCGCATGTCACGCACGAGGGTGGCCAGATCCGCATGCAGGAGTTCCAGGCCCTGATGCCCGCACGGCTGCGCTTTACGGTGCAGTTGCTGATCGAGAGCGCTGCCGCGGGAATGTTCGGGCTGATGGCCGTGGCGTCCGTGGTCTCCATCGCCCAGAACCTCACCAACCAGACCGCCACGCTCGAGATGCCCTACTGGCTGTTCATGGCACCGATGACCCTCGGCATGACCCTGCTGACGCTGGAGAGCCTGGCCCAGCTGCGGCGCACCTGGCGCCAAGGCCACGCCGACAACAAGCAGACCACCCTGGCCTGACCGACCCCTTTCTGAGGCCACACCCCCATGAGCGGATTTCTCGTCGTCCTCGCGTTCCTGGCGCTGTTCATGCTGGGCTTCCCGGTGGTGCTGGCCATCGGCCTGCCCAGCATCGCTTACCTGCTGCTCAACGACCTGCCGCTGCAGATGGTGGCGCAGCGCACGCTGTATGCGCTGGACTCCTTCCCGCTGGTGGCCGTGCCGGTGTTCCTGTTCGTGGGCAGCCTCATGAACACGGCCGGCATCTCCAAGCACATCTACCGCTTTGCAGACACGGCCGTGGGCCGGCTGCCCGGCGGACTGGCGCAGGTCAACATCTTCGGCAGCCTGGTGTTTGCCGGCATGTCGGGCTCGGCCCTGGCCGACATCGGCGGCATCGGCCGGATCGAGATCGACGCCATGAAGTCCAAGGGCTTCAACCCGGCCTTCGCCAGCGCGGTGACGTCGGCTTCGGCCATCGTCGGCCCCATCTTTCCGCCGAGCATCCCGCTCATCCTCTATGGCACGGTTACCGGGGTGTCGGTGATCCAACTGCTGCTGGGCGGCATCCTGCCGGGCCTGCTGTGCGTGGCCGCGCTGATGATCATGACGGCCTGGCTGTCGGTGCGCCGAGGCTACCCGCGCGCTGACCGCTGGCCAGGCTGGGCCCGGCTGTGGGCCGACATGAAGCCTGCACTGCCCGCGCTGCTGGCGCCGGTCATCCTGATCGGCGGCATGCTGGCGGGCTGGTTCACGCCCACCGAGATCGCCGCGGTGACCGTGGCCTACGCGCTGCTGATCAGCAGCCTGTTCTACCGTGAGCTGACCTGGGCGCGTCTGATCGGCGCCGCTCTCGAGACGCTGCGCGCCTCGTCGGCCATCCTGATCATCGTGGCCGTGGCCGCGCTGTTCGGCTGGGTGCTGTCGGTGGAGCAGGTGCCGCAGGCCATGACGAAGTTCATGCTCTCGATCTCCACCGAACCGTGGGTGCTGCTGCTGCTGGTGAACTTGCTGCTGCTGGTGGTGGGCATGTTCCTGGACAGCACCACCGCCATCCTGGTGATCGCCCCCATCATCGCCAAGCCGCTGATGGCCGCGGGCGTGGACCCGGTGCACCTGGGCATGGTGGTGATCTTCAACCTGATGATCGGTCTGCTCACGCCGCCGATGGGCCTGGCGTTGTTCCTGGTGGCCGACATCGCCAAGGTGCGCATGCAGGACGTGCTGCGCGAGATGCTGCCCTTCTACGTGCCGCTGGTGGCCACGCTGCTGCTGATCACCTTCGTGCCGGCCATCACGCTGTGGCTGCCGCGCCTGGCGGTGGGTTGAGGGGCTGACCGGCCCCTGGCGCGCCTGCTGGCGGGCGCGGACCTGAACGCCTGACCCGAACTTCCGACCAGAAATTCCCGACAAGGACCCCCATGAAACCCACCATCGCCCTGTTCACCGGCGACCCCGCCGGCATCGGCCCGGAACTGGTCGACAAGCTCCTGGCCGACCCTGGCACCCTGGCCAAGGCCGACGTCATCCTCATCGGCCAGCGCGGCCAGGTACGCGTGCCGGACGGCGTGCGCTGGCACGACTGGGCGGGCGCGGACGCGCCGGCCTTCCCCCGAGCCCAGGCCACGGCCGACAACGGCCGCTACATGCTGCAGGGGCTGGCGGTGGGCGCACGTCTGGCGCAGTCGGGCGCGGCCGACGCCTTCTGCTTTGCGCCGCTGAACAAGGGCGCACTGCGTGCGGGCGGCATGCACCAGGAGGACGAGCTGCGCTGGTTCTCGGAGTTGCTGGCCTTTGACGGCATCTGCGGCGAGCTCAACGTGCTGGAGAACCTGTGGACGGCGCGCGTCACCTCGCACGTGGCACTCAAAGAGGTGAGCGAACTGCTGGCGCCGCACAAGGTGGCGGACGCCATCGGCATGATCCACGGCGCGCTGCAGGCCTCGGGCAAGGCGCATCCGCGCATCGCGGTGTGCGGCCTGAACCCGCACAACGGCGACAACGGCAACTATGGCAACGAGGAAGGCCGCATCATCGAGCCCGGCGTGCGCCTGGCGGCCGAACGCGGCATCACGGCCGACGGGCCCTTCCCCGCCGACACCACTTTCGTGCGCGCCATCCGCGCCGAGGGCGGCTACGACGGCGTGGTCACGATGTACCACGACCAGGGCCAGATCGCGATGAAGCTGCTGGGCTTTGAGCGCGGCGTCACCGTGCACGGCGGCCTGCCCATCCCCATCACCACGCCGGCCCACGGCACGGCCTACGACATCGCCGGGGCCGGCAAGGCCAACCCTGGCGCCATGCTCAACGCCTTCGACCTGGCGTGCCGCATGGGGATGAGCCGGCGCAACAGTCACTGAGACCTGCAGGAGACCGCACGATGCAACGCAAGACTTTCA
>CAISJH010000599.1 GCA_903885585.1 uncultured beta proteobacterium | reverse complement strand
GGCGCCAAGGCCTATTTCGACGCCCACGTGGCCAGCCAGAAGAAGGAGCCGGACCGTTGGGCCAGCGGCGCGGCCTGGGCCGGCCTGGAGATCCTGACCAACGCGGTCAAGCAGGTGGGTCTGGACCGCAAGGCCATCCGCGACTACGTGGCCGGCACCACGCACTAGACCCTCCTCGGCGACATCCGCTTCCAGGGCAGCGAGAACGTGGGCACCCCGGGCACCATCGGCCAGTGGCAGAACGGCGAGTTCGAGGTGGTGTGGCCGGCGGCGCGCGCCACCGCCAAGCTCAACGTCAACAAGCCGGCCTGGAAGTAAACACCCCTCCCAGCCCTGACAGCCGGGCGCACGGCCAGTGCCGCCCGGTGAGCGCATCGCCATGTCCGCCGCTGCCTGGATCGAGCTGATCACCTCCGGTCTCATCACCGGGGGCATCTACGCTTTGGTGGCGCTCGGGCTGAACCTGCAGTACGGGCTGATGCGCATCCTCAACATCGCGCACGGCGAGTTCTTGATGGTGGGCGCCTTCCTCACCTGGTGGGTGCAGTCCTCGCTGGGCTTGTCGCCCCTGCTGATGGTGCCGGTGTCTTTTGCGCTGCTGATGGTGCTGGGCCTGGCCATCCACTTCCTGTGCTTCCGGCGCCTGACGGCCACCTCGCCCAACCTGGACATCTTCGAGGCGCGCGGCCTGATGGTGGCCTTCGGCCTGATGTTCCTGGTGCAGAACTTCGTGTCCTGGCAGTGGGGCGGTGACCTGCGCGGCTACGACTACCTGACCGATCCGGTGAAGCTGGGGCAGGCGCAGTTCGCGGGCAACAAGTTGCTGGTATTCGGCCTGGCGCTGCTGTTCAGCGGCGCGCTCATCGTGCTGATGCGGATGACGCTGCTGGGCAAGGGTGTGCGGGCGCTGATGCAGTCGCCCGTGGGTGCGCAGCTGGTGGGCATCGACACGCGCCGGCTGCACCCGCTGATGTTCGGCATTGGCCTGGGGCTGTCGGGCGTGGCCGGCTGCCTGCTGTCCATGGCCTACACCATCTCGCCCTCGATGGGCGAGCCCTACACCGTCACCGCGCTCATCGTCATCACGCTGGGCGGCTTCGGCAGCATGGGCGGCGCGCTGGCCGGCGGGCTGCTGCTGGGCGTGGTGGAGGCCATCGGCATGCACTACACCAACCCCTCGCTGAAGGCGCTGCTGTCGTATACGGTGTTCATCGCCGTTCTGCTGCTGCGGCCCGAGGGCCTGTTCACACGAAAGACGCGTAAGGCATGAGCGACCGCCAAGTGCTGGTGCGTGACTTGCTGGTGTGGTTCGGCCTCACCGGCTGGGCCCTGGCGCTGCCGGCCTTTGGCAGCGAGTTCGTGGTGTCCATGGCGCTCACCTGCCTGATGTACGTGGCGCTGTCGTCGAGCTGGGGCCTGTTCTGCGGCAGCACGCGCTACCTGTCGCTGGCAACTTCAGCCTTCTTTGGCATCGGCGCTTACACCAGCGCGCTGATGCTGGAGCGCACGGGCTGGGTGGAATCCATCGCCATGGGCGCGCTCATCGCCACGGCGGTGGCGGTGGTGATGGGCGCGGCGGTGCTGCACTTGCGCGGCACCTACTTTGCCGTGCTCACCTTCGGCATGACGGAGCTGATCCGCCACGCCATCACCTACTTCGAGAAGTCGGTCACCGGCACCGTGGGCCGGGTGTTGTCGGTGGTGCCTGAGCGCGACACCATCTACATCACGGTGCTGGCGCTGGCCTCGGCCACGGTGGCGCTGTCCATCCTCATCCGGCGCACGCGCTTCGGCCTGGCCTTGCTGGGCATCGGCGCTGATGAGCAGCGCGCGCAGACCTTGGGCGTGAACACGCGGTGGGTGAAGATCGCCGGCTTTGCAATGACGGCGGCGGTGGCTGGCGCGGTGGGCGCGGCCATGTCGGTGCGCTGGACCTACATCGACCCGCACACCGTCTTCAACCCCTTCATCGGCTTCCAGACGGTGCTGATCGCCCTGATCGGCGGCGCCGTCACGCTGTGGGGACCGCTGATCGCTGCGGTGGTGTTCAGCCTGCTGGCCGAGACGCTGCGCCTGGCTGCGCCGCAGGTCTACATGATGACGCTGGGCCTGCTGCTGATCCTGTCGGTGCTGTACCTGCCGGGCGGACTGGCCTCGCTGCGCTGGGACACCTGGAAGCTCTGGCGCGACGACGTGAAGAGCTGGTGGCGCGAGCGCCGCTACGAGTGGAGCGGCGAGAAGGCGCGCGACAAGCGCCTGGCCCGGGAGCGCCGCCTTGGTTGACGATGCCAAGCCCCTGCTGCTGGAGGCGCGCGAGGTGACCGTGCGCTTTGGCGGGCTGGTGGCGGTGGACGCCGTGAGCGCCAGCTTTCGAGCGGGCGAGCTGGTGGGCATCATCGGCCCGAATGGCGCCGGCAAGACCACCTTCTTCAACGCGCTCACGGGCGTGCAGCGGCCCACGGCCGGGCGCCTGGTGGCCGATGGGCGTGACCTCACCGGGGCAGGTCCGCACCGGTTTGCCGCGCGCGGCCTGGCCCGCACCTTCCAGACGCCCCGCGTCTTTGGCGACCTGCCCGTGGCCACCAACATCGGCTTCGGCCTGAAGTTCGCCGGCCGGCGCCGGCGCAAGTGGTGGCTGTGGGGCGACGAGGTGGGCGTGCCCTGGGCCCTGCGCGATGTGGAGGGCATCCTGGGCCTGATCGGCCTGCGAGAGCAGGCGGCGCTGCCGGCCGGCTCGCTCACCCCCTCCCAGCAGCGCCTGCTGGAGATCGGCATGGCGCTGTCCACGCGGCCGCGCCTGCTGCTGCTGGACGAAGTGGCCGCCGGCCTGACCGAGGCCGAACTGGAAGACATGGCGCGTCTGATCCGCCGCCTGCGTGACGAGCTGGACCTGA
Organism: uncultured beta proteobacterium; assembly: GCA_903885585.1. Taxonomy (GTDB): domain Bacteria; phylum Pseudomonadota; class Gammaproteobacteria; order Burkholderiales; family Burkholderiaceae_C; genus Rubrivivax. The sequence continues at coordinate 1,662 of CAISJH010000599.1, read as the reverse complement.
CGGTGGTGTGGATCGAGCACGCCGTGACCACGCTGCTGCGCCACGTGGAGCGCGTGATCGTGCTGCACCAGGGCCGCAAGATCGCCGATGCCACGCCCGCCGAGGTGGTGCGCGACCCAGAGGTGATCGAGGCGTACCTGGGTGACGAGATGGTGGACGAAGACCTGTCGCGCCCTGCGGCAGTAACGGCGAGGGCTACCCCATGATGTGGCACCGCCCCGACGGCTTCACGCTGGGCGGCAGCGGCCGCGCGCACCTGAAGGTCGAAGGCCTGGCGGCCGGTTACGGGCCGGTGCAGGTGCTGCGCGGCCTGCGCTTCGAGGCCCGCCCCGGGCTGACCGTCATCCTCGGCCCCAACGGCGCCGGCAAGACCACGCTGCTGCGCGCCCTGGCGGGCCTCATCCCGCGCGGCGGCGAGGTGCTGCTGGATGGCGAGGAGTTGCCTGAGAAGACGCACGAGATCGTGCGCGCCGGCGTGGCGCTGGTGGCCGAGGGCCGGCAGCTGTTCCCGCAGATGACGGTGACCGAGAACCTGGAGCTGGGCGGCTGGCTGGTGGCGAAGGCCGAACGCGAGCGCCGGCTGCAGCAGGTGCTGCAGGACTTTCCCAAGCTGCGCGAGCGTGCCGGTCAGCTGGCCGGCACCATGAGCGGCGGCGAGCAGCAGATGGTGGCCGTGGCGCGCGCCATGATGAGCGCGCCGCGCCTGCTGATGCTGGACGAGCCTTCGCTGGGCCTGGCCCCCCGCATGGTGGACGAACTCCTGGCGCTGGCGCGGCGCATTGCCGACGCCGGCACCACCGTGCTGATGGTGGAGCAGAACGTCAAGAAGGCCCTGGCCGTAGCCGACCGCGGCTACGTGCTGGAACGCGGCGCGCTGGTGGCCAGCGGGCCGGCGCGCCTGCTGGCGCGCTCCACCGTCGTGCGCGAGGCCTATCTGGGCGCGCAGGCCGAAGACACCACCTCGGCTGCCGATGCGGCCCGCCGGGGACGCTCCGCCGCCACCCCCATGTCCTGAACCCTCGAATCCATTCCCAGGAGCCCGTCATGTCCGACATGTCCATGCTGATCAACGGCCTGAAGGTCACGGCCGAGAAGAACGCCACCTTCGAGCGCCGCAACCCCCTGGACGGCACCGTGGCCACGCGCGCTCCGGCGGCCTCGCCGGCGGACGCGGTGATGGCGGTGGAAGCCGCTGCCGAGGCCTTCAAGACCTGGAGCGAGACGGGGCCCAGCATGCGCCGGGCCCTGCTGCTGAAGGCGGCTGACCAGTTGGAGGCCCGCACGCCGCAGTTCATCGAGGCCGTCTCGGCCGAGACCGGGGCCACCGGCATGTGGGGCGGCTTCAACGTCTTCTTGGCCGCGGGCATGCTGCGCGAGGCCGCCGCGTTGACCACGCAGATCGTGGGCGAGGTGATTCCTTCGGACGTGCCGGGCAGCCTGGCCATGGGCGTGCGCCAGCCGGCGGGGGTGGTGCTGGGCATCGCGCCTTGGAATGCGCCCGTCATCCTGGGCGTGCGCGCCATTGCCACCCCCCTGGCCTGCGGCAACACGGTCATCCTCAAGGGCAGCGAGAACTGCCCGCGCACGCACCAGCTCATCATCGAGGCGCTGCAGGAGGCGGGCTTCCCGCCGGGCGTCGTGAACTACATCACCAACGCGCCG
>CAISJH010000598.1 GCA_903885585.1 uncultured beta proteobacterium | reverse complement strand
GCTGCGCGACCTGGGGCAAGACTGGCACCTGCTGCACAACTACTTCAAGCTGCACTCCTGCTGCCGCTACAACCACGGCACGCTGGACGCACTGGACGCGATCGAGGCTGCGCAGGGCACGCTGCCCGCACCTGAAGCCATCGCCCGCATCGAAGTGCGCAGCTACCACCTGGCGGCCGAGCTGGACGACAAGGCGCCGCGCAACACGCTGGCGGCCAAGTTTTCGGTGCCGTTCGCCGTGGCCACCCGGCTGGTGAGGGGCAGCAGCGCCATGGCCAGCTTCACCTGGGACGCGGTGCGCGACCCGCGCATCCTGGCCCTGGCGCAGAAGGTGGACCTGGCCGAAGACCCCGCCATGACACGGCGCCTGCCCATGGAGCGCCCGGCGCGCGTGGTCATCACCACCACCGATGGCCGGCAGTGGGTGGGCGAAGCCGGCGTCAACCGCGGCGACGACGCCTCGCCCTACACGGCTGACGAGCTGACGGCCAAATTCATGGACCTGACTGGCCGCGTGTGGCCCGCAGAGCATGCGCAGCACCTGCTGCAGGCCACGCACGCGTTGTGTGCCGGTGAGGCCACCTTCGGCGACTGGAGCGCCCTGCTGCGCCGGCCGCCGCGGGCTTGAGCAATCTCTCGCTCATCAAGTCCGCACCGAACCACACCGCCACCTCAGCCGTACGATCCCCGGCCAGCACCCGAATCCCCAGACCTTTCCTTCCAGAGACCGCCCCCCATGCAGACCTCCGACAAGACCGCGCGCCAGCTTTTCGAAGACGCCAAGGCCAACCCCACGCGCAAGCGCTTCGGCTTCGGCCGCAAGCCCGCGCTCATCAACGTGGACCCGCAGAAGGCCTATACCAGCGTGGGCGAGTTCGCCACCGCCTACGAGACGGACCCGAAGCAGCTGGACTACATCAACGAGCTGGCCGACGCCTTCCGCGCGAACGGCTTCCCCGTCGTGTGGACCTACGTGGCCTACATGGACTCGGGCGAGGACTGCGGCATCTGGGGCACGCGCACCAACACGCCGGACTCGCTGCAGAACATCAAGGTGGGCAGCCAGCGCTCGGAGTTCGACGACCGCCTGCGCATCGACCGCCAGCGCGACATCATCGTCAACAAGCGCATGGCCTCGGCCTTCTTCGAGACCAACCTCGGCTCCATCTTCAACTTCCACGGCGTGGACACGGTGGTGGTGACCGGCGGCTCGACCTCGGGCTGCGTGCGCGCCACCGTGGTGGACAGCCTGCAGCGCAGCTACCGCACCATCGTCCCCGAGGAGTGCGTGGCCGACAAGCACGAGAGCCCGCACTTCGCCAACCTGTACGACATGATGCTGAAGTACGCCGACGTCATCTCCGTGCATGAAGCGCTGGCGCACCTGCGCTCGCTGCCGAAGGAGGCCCAGCCATGACCCTGCGCGACCCCGGCTTCTACGACCACCTGCCCTGGGACCGCCGCCCCACCATCCGCTGGCCGAATGGCGCCCGCGTGGCCTTCTGGGTGGCGCCCAACATCGAGTTCTACGAGCTCAACCCGCCGCGCAACCCGGCGCGCGCGCCCTGGGCGCGTCCGGCGCCGGACGTGCTGAATTACAGCTACCGCGACTACGGCAACCGCGCGGGTTTCTGGCGCATGTTCGACGCCATGGAGCGCTGCGGCGTGCGCGGCAGCGTGTCGCTCAACGTGGCGGTGTGCCAGCACCACCCCGAGGTCATCAAGGCCTGCGCCGACGCCGGCTGGGAGTTCTACTCCCACGGCACTTACAACACGCGCTACCTGATGGGCATGAGCGAAGCGCAGGAGCGCGCCGTCATCCAGGACTCCATCGACACCATCCGCGACCACACCGGCCAGAAGCTCGACGGCTGGCTGGCCCCCGCCCTGACCTACACCGAGCGCACCATGGACCTGGTGGCCGAGATGGGCCT
>CAISJH010000597.1 GCA_903885585.1 uncultured beta proteobacterium | reverse complement strand
TCCCAGGCCGGCGACGCTGGTGTCAAACACATGCACCCCCATCTCCAGGCAGGCGTAAATGTTGGTCAAGGCTTGACCATAGGTGTCGTGGAAGTGTCCACTCACCTCCTCGACAGGGAAGTGCTTCAGCGCACGCTCCATCGCGGCCTGCACCTTGCGGGGCGTGCCCACGCCGATGGTGTCGGCAATGCCGCAGTGCTGCACGCCCAGCGCCTTCATGCCCACCACCACGCGCTCCACCTCGTCGGCACTGACATCGCCCTGGTAGGGGCAGCCCACAGCGCAGGAGACGGCGGCGCGCACCTTGATGCCCTGGGCCAGGGCCAGCTGCACCACGGGGCGGAAGCGCTCGATGCTCTCCTCGATGCTGCAGTTGATGTTGCGGCGGCTGAAGGCCTCGCTGGCCGCGCCGAACACCACGATCTCGTCCGGGCGGCCCGCCAGCGCGGCTTCCAGCCCTTTGAGGTTGGGCGTCAGCACCGAGTAGCGCACGCCAGGGCGACGGTCGATGCCCGCCATGACCTCGGCGGCGTCGGCCATCTGGGGCACCCACTTGGGGCTGACGTAACTGGTGACCTCGATCTCGTGCAGACCGGCATCCTGCAGGCGGGACACCAGCTCGATCTTGGTCGCGGCCGGAATGGGCTGCGCCTCGTTCTGCAGGCCGTCTCGCGGGCCCACGTCCACCAGCGTGACCCGTGAAGGCAACTGTGTGCTCATGCAGCGATCTCCATCTTCAACAATTCGGCCCCTTCGGCCACCTGGTCTCCCACGCCGTGCAGCCACTCGGCCACCACGCCGTCGCGCGGTGCGCTGATGGTGTGCTCCATCTTCATCGCCTCCATCACCGCCAGCGCCTGGCCCTGGCGCACGGCCTGCCCCGGGCTGACAAGCTGGGAGATGACCTTGCCGGGCATGGGGGCCACCAAGCCCCCGCCGGCGCCCATGGTGTCGCCGGCGCCGCGGGCCGGGTCCAGCAGCTCCAGCACCGCGTGGCCCGTGGCCCCGAACACGCTGAAGCGCCTGTCTACCGCGTAGACGCTCAAGCTCTGGCGGTGCCCCCCCATACGGATGTCGTGCCGGCGTTCACCTGGGGCGTCAGACTGCACCCGGGCTTGCAGCACCAGACGCTCACCCTGCAGCGTGATGACCGACAGGCCGTCGTGCGTGCGCTCCAGCAGCACCTCATGGCGCTCACCCCCCTGCTCGAAGCTCAGGCGCCGGCGCGACAGGCCGTGGGCGCGCCAGCCGTCGGTGTGACTCCAGGGGTCCGCCCCCTGCCCTTGCGCCTCCTGCGCCAGCAGGTGCGACACCGCGCCCGCCACGGCCCAGGCCAGCGGCAGGCCTGGGGCGTTGAACAGCGCCTCGCGTTCACGCTCGATCAAGGCGGTGTCCAGATCGGCCTGGGCGAAGGAGCGGCTGCCCACCACGCGCCGCAGAAAGCCCACGTTGGTGTGCAGCCCCACCAGGTGCGTCTCGCGCAGCGCGGCGTCCAGCCGAGCCAGCGCCTGCGCGCGGTCTTCGCCCCAGACGATGAGCTTGGCGATCATCGAGTCGTACCAGGGGCTGACCGCATCCCCCTCGACAAAGCCCGTGTCCACGCGCGGCTGCACGTCGTCGGCCTGGAAGGCCACGTGCGCGGGCCAGCGCGCCACCTGCAGCGTGCCCGTGGCGGGCAGGAAGTTGGCGTCCGGGTTCTCGGCGCAGATGCGGGCCTCGATGGCATGGCCGCGCATGGCCAGCTGGTCTTGGCGCAGCGGCAGCGGCTGGCCGGCGGCCACACGCAGCTGCCACTCCACCAGGTCCTGCCCGGTGATGGCCTCGGTGACCGGGTGCTCCACCTGCAGCCGGGTGTTCATCTCCATGAAGTAGAAGCGGCCGTCCTGCTCGGCGATGAACTCCACCGTGCCAGCGCCCACGTAGCCCACGGCCTGCGCAGCCGCTACCGCCGCCGCGCCCATCTCGGCGCGACGCTCAGGCGTCATGCCCGGGGCGGGGGCTTCCTCCAGCACCTTCTGGTGACGGCGCTGCACCGAACAGTCGCGCTCGAACAGATAGACCGCGCCGCCCAGGCTGTCGCAGAAGACCTGGATCTCGATGTGGCGCGGACGGGTGACGTAGCGCTCCACCAGCACATGGTCATCACCAAAACTCGCCTTGGCCTCGCGCTGGCAGCTGGCCAGCGCGGCGGCGAAGTCTTCCGCGCGCTCCACCCGCCGCATGCCCTTGCCGCCACCGCCAGCGCTGGCCTTGATGAGCACCGGGTAGCCGATGCGGTCGGCCTCGCGCTGCAGCAGACCAGCGTCGTTGTCCTGCCCGTGGTAGCCGGGCACCAGCGGCACACCGGCCTTCTCCATCAGCGCCTTGGCCGCGGCCTTGCTGCCCATGTCGCGGATGGCCGAGGGCGGCGGGCCAATGAACACCAATCCAGCATCGGCGCAGGCCTGGGCGAAGTCCTCGTTCTCCGACAGGAAGCCGTAGCCCGGATGCACCGCCTGCGCCCCGGTAGCCTTGGCGGCTTCCAAGATGCGCTCCCATCGCAGGTAACTGTCGCGCGGCGCACTGGCGCCGATGTGCACCGCCTCGTCGCAGGCGCGCACATGTCGGGCCTGGGCGTCGGCATCGGAGTAGACCGCCACGGTACGGATGCCCAGGCGCCGCGCAGTCGCGGCCACGCGGCAGGCGATCTCGCCGCGGTTGGCAATCAGTATCTTCTGGAACATGGGGTCTCCGCGTCTCGATCGCCGTTCGCTGCGCTCACCAGGCGGTTTGGTTCCGGCATCACGTCGGCTACGCCGACATGAGCCTGCACCGCAGGTCTTGCCTTGCAAGACCTGTCGCCGCGGTTGGCAATTAGGATTTTCTGGAACATAGGGTCTCCGCCGTTCGCAATGCTCATCGCCACGCCGGCTCGCGCTTGTTCAGGAAGGCTTGCACCCCTTCCTTGCCTTCTTCGCTAGCGCGAATGTCAGCGATGCGACGCGCGGTCTCGGCGCGCAGGTCGGGGGTGATCTCACGGCCCGCGAAGTCTTGCACCAGGCGCTTGCAGGCTTTCACTGCCGCCGGCCCGTTGGCCACCAGGAGCGCCACGATCTCGTCCACCTTGGCGTTTAGCGCCTCGGGGGCCACCAGTTCATGGACGAAGCCCATCTCACGAGCCTGCGCGGCGCTGAAGCGCTCGGCAGTGATGAAGTAGCGGCGCGCCGCCTGCTCGCCCATGGCGCGCATCACGTAGGGGCTGATGGTGGCCGGCAGCAAGCCCAGACGCGCTTCGCTCAGGCAGAAGTGCATGCCCTCGGCGGCCACCAGGACGTCACAGCACGCGGCCAGGCCCATGCCGCCGGCGTAGCAGTCGCCATGCAGCCGCCCCACCACCGGCAGCGGGCAGCTGTATATGGCCCACAGCATCTCCGCCAGGCGGGTGGCGTCGGCGCGGTTGTCCTCCCAGCCATAGCCGGCCATGGACTTCATCCAGTTCAAATCCGCCCCTGCACAGAAGGCCTTGCCATGCCCGCCCAGCACGATGACCCGAACACCCGGGTCCTGCCCCAGGCGGGTGAAGGTCTCGGCCAACTCCGTGATCACGCCATCGTTGAAGGCGTTGCGAACCTCGGGCCGGTTGAGGAAGACCTTGGCGACACGTCCTTCGATCTGGATGTCCAGTGTGTTCATGCTTGTTTTCCTGCTTTGTACGAGCCGAGCAGGACTGGCGATCCCCTCCGCTCATGCCAAGCGCGGGAGCGCTTGGCGTTCGCCAGGCACAAACAGTCCCCCGGACTGTTTGTGTCCGGGCTCACTCCCCCGGGCCGGGCTGCGCCCAGCCCTCCTCCTTTACTTCGCTGCGAGGACCACCAGCCCCCCTCGTCTTGCCGGCCAACCGCAAGGCCAGCACTCGAGACCCGGGGCACACGCCGGGCAGCGCGTGTTGGGGCTGTGCGCAGCGAAGTAAAGGGGGAGCCGGTTGCCAAAGGCGACCGGCGGAGGACATGAGCGGAGCACAGCCCCGACATGCGCTGACCTCGCGAGGTCTCACCTTGCCAACGGACATCCCTCACAGACAGTCTCCCCGAAGCGTGAACTAGCGAGAAACCCCCCATCTCAATACCGCTTCGCCGCTTCATCCAGCATCACCTCCGTCGCCCCGCCACCAATGGCCAGGATGCGGGCGTCGCGCCACAAGCGCTCGATGGCCATGCCGCGCATGTAGCCCATGCCGCCGTGCACCTGCTGGCAACCCAGCGTCACCTCATTGACGAGCTCACCCGTCAGCGCCTTCAGCAGCGACACGTCCTGCACGATGTCATGGCCCTGCGTCACGCGCCAGGCGCAGTGGTAGAGGTAAGCCCTCGCGGCGCGGGTCTTGGCGTCCAGCATCGCCAGCTTCTGGCGCACTGCCTGCTTGTCCCACAACGTGCCACCGAAGGCCTGGCGCGTGCGGGCGTGCTCCACCGCGAGCTTCAGTGCCTGCGTGCAGTGCCCCACGGCCATCGCGCCAAGTGCGATGCGCTCGGTCTGGAAGTTCTTCATCACCGCATAGAAGCCCTTGCCCTCCTCGCCCAGCAGGTGAGCTGCGGGCACCCGGCAGGCGTCGAAGTGCAGCTCCGCCGTGTCGGAACACAGCCAGCCGGTCTTCTCCAGCTGCCGGCCCACGGTGAAGCCGGGTGTGCCCTTCTCCACGGCGAAGATCGAGATCTCGTGGCGTGCGGTGCCGGTGCGGGCCGCCACGAAGTAAAGGTCGGCGTGCACACCGTTGGTGATGAACAGCTTGCTGCCGTTGATCACCCACTCGTCACCGTCACGCCGCGCTGTGGCGCGCATGCCCGCCACGTCCGAGCCCGCGCCGGGCTCGGTGACGGCCACCGCGGTGATGGTGCGGCCGCTGGTGATGCCCGGCATCCAGCGCGCCTGCTGCGCCGGGTTGCCGGCGTGGTGCAGGTGAGGGCTGGCCATGTCGGTGTGCACCAGCACCGTGACGATGAAGCCACCGAAGGTGCTCTGGCTCAGCGCCTCGGCAAACACCAGGTTGGTCATGGCGTCGGCGCTGCCGCCACCATGCTCGGACGCGTAAACCAGTCCCAGCAGGCCGGCGTCGCCCATCTTGCGCAGCACCTCGCGCGGCACCATGCCCTGGCGCTCCCAGGCCTCGGCATAAGGCTCGACCTCGCGTGAGAGGAAGCGGGCAATCTGCTCGCGCAGCAGTTCGTGTTCGGGGGTGTCGTGGATGGAGTGATTCATGATCTCAATGCTGCCAGCCACGCAGGCCGCGCAGTTGCTCGAAGACGTCAAAGTCTCGGTCGCGGTGCAGCAGCACATAGTCGCGCTCGATGCAGAAGGTGGCTATCAACACGTCGATGGCGCTGCGCACAGTGACACCGGCCGTGCGCAGGCTGCGGTAGTGGCGGGCGGCTTCCACGGCCAAGGTGGCGCCGGCCACGGGTTCGACACGCAGGCTCTCCAGCAACAGGCGGGCGCGACGATGGTCATGGTCGTCCCGAAAGCCGCGCAGAACCTCGAACAGCACGAGGTCTGGCACGACGATAGGCACTACACCCGTCTCCAGCAGCTTGGCCAGGTGCTCCACCGAGGGGTGATCGACATCGTTGAAGAAGTCGATCCAGACACTGGAATCAACGACCAGCACGGCGCTTGCGTCCAGCAGCCGGTTTGGCCTGGGCATCGGCCACGGC
>CAISJH010000596.1 GCA_903885585.1 uncultured beta proteobacterium | reverse complement strand
GGCCGACAACCTGGCGCTGGCCGTGCGCCTGGCCGAGGTGGTTCAGCAGGTACGCGGCTTCGGCCCGGTGAAGCTCGCTAACTTGGCCAAAGCGCGGTCAGAGTGGCATGACCTGCTAGAGGCTTGGCAGGGCCGGGCAGGTAAGCCCGTGGTCTCCACGCCGCTGGAACGCCTGGTCATCCCGCTTCGGGTGATCTGAGCGCCAAAGGAGCCGTCACGGTCACTGCCCGCTCAGCTCTCCGCCGTGAACCCGATGGACTTCACGATGGGGCCCCAGCGCTCGGTGTCGGCCTTCAGCATGGCGGCCAACTCGGCGGGCGTGGAGGACTTGGCCTCCAGGCCCATCAGCGCCAGGCCGTCCACCGTCTCCTTGTCGGCCAGCGCCGCGCGCAGCGCCGTGTTGGCGCGCTGCACCACGTCGGCCGGCGCCTTGCCGGGCAGGTAGAAGCCGAACCACTCGCTGAAGGCCATGTCGCGCAGACCCTGCTCCACCAGGGTGGGGGTGTCGGGCGCAAAGCGGCTGCGGGCCGCACCCGTGGCGGCCAGCAGGCGGCACTTGCCCGCGGCCACGTGCTGCGTGAACTCCCCGATGGGCCCGGACACCGCCTGGATCTGCCCGCCGATCATCTCCAGGATGGCCGGCTGCGTGCCGCGATAGGGCACGTGCTTGAGGTCCACGTTGGCGCTGCGGCCCAGCAGCACGCCGATGAAGTGCGGCACCGAACCGGCCGCAGGGGAGCCGAAGTTCGCCTGCGCCGGGTTGGCCTTGCACCAGGAGAGGAATTCCGCGACGTTGCGCACTGAGGCCGGGACAGCCGGGCCCACCGCGAAGCCGAAGTCGAAGGTGCAGCCCAGGGTGACGGGCGAGAGGTCAGCCACCGGGTCGTAGGCCAGCCTGCGGTAGATGTGCGGGTAGATGCCCAGCATGGACATCGGCGTCTGCAGGATCGTGGCGCCGTCGGGCGGCAGGGTGCGCACGCCCTGGATGGCGATCTGGCCGCCGGCACCGGTGCGGTTTTCCACCACCACGCTTCGGCCGTAGCCCGGCGCCAGCTTGGCCGCCACGCGGCGGCAGATGGTGTCCGAGGTGCCACCTGGCGGAAACCCGGTGATGATCTTCACGGTCTCCAAGGCAGCTTGGGCACGCAAAGTGCCGGCGGTGGGCAACAGCGCAGCAGCACAGGCCTGGATCAGGTGGCGGCGATTTACTTTCATGGGCTGGTCTCCAGCGGTGGGTGTCAATCCCTGAATGTGCAATGCTGATGTCACCGCTGGAATTGGGGAAAAGCAGTATCCATGGCAGCGAAGGCTCCTTGGCCAGCAACACCTGGCAAAGGCTTGCGTCCACCCACCGACACTGCAGGGCATGGACTTCAAACCCAGGAGCGGCCACCGACGAAAGCGCGGTCGCTGATTACCCCGGCCGTCGCTCAGCCGAGAAGCGTTCGAAGACCGCCCCAAGCGGCAACGCGAACACGCGCTCTTCCAGCGGCCAGGCAGCGTGGCCGGCGTGGATCACATACAGCGCCTCCAGCCCCAGCACATCGCAGGCCGAGCGCATGGAGGGCGTGACGCGGGGCGAATCGGTGCGTTTGATCTCGAAACCGAGGCGACGCCCGTCCTTGAACACCAGCAGGTCCAATTCAGCTCCGGTGTGGGCGCGCCAGTGGTGACAGTCCCGCCAATCGGCACCCAGGGCCTGCACCACCTGCTGCAGGGCAAAGCCTTCCCAGGAGGCGCCGACCCTGGGGTGCCCCAGCAAGGCCTCGGCGCGGGCAGGTATGTCGAGCAGGGCGTGCAGAAGACCGGAGTCGGCCAGGTAGACCTTCGGTGCACGGACCTGGCGCTTGGACACGTTCTCGAACCACGGCGGCAGGACCCGAACCATGCAGGTGGCCACCAGGATGTCCAGGTAGTGACGCACGGTGGGCTCGGAAACGCCGAAGGCGCGCGCCATCTCGGCTCCGCTCCAGAGTTGGCCCGAGTAGTGGGCCAGCATGCTCCAGAACCGACGCAGCGTGGCGGGCGC
>CAISJH010000595.1 GCA_903885585.1 uncultured beta proteobacterium | reverse complement strand
TGCAGACGCAGCACCTCGTGATCCTGCGCTGCAGGCTCCGGGGCCCAGGCCACCAGGCCCAGCAGGGCCAGGGTCTGGCGGATGGCCTGCAGGCCCACGTCCGGCGCTTTCGGGTCGGCATGCTGACCACACTCCAGCGTCACGCCCCAGCCGCCGCGTGAGCGCATGTACTCGGTGGTGCCCACGCCGTAGTTGGCATCGGTGTCCAGGCTCTGCCCGGCGCTGCGCGCGCGCGCTCTGCGTCGCGCGACACCGGCCTCGTAGGTGCGCAACCAGCCTTCGACGATACGCTTGGGACCCAGGTGGCGTGCCAGGCGGGCTTCATCAGCTGCGTGGGCAAAGGGCTCCAGATCTCCCTGGTTGTCCTCGGGGCCGAAGAGGGTGAAGGCCTCGCCCGGGCCGTTGAAAGAGTGCAGGTCCAGCAGCACGTCGTGCGCGTCCAGCAGCGGGCACAGCACGTTGCCGATGCGGTCCTCGAAGTCCTGCGGCACGGCGGTGGGGCGCAGGTTGCGGTTGAGGTTGCGGTCGCCCGTGCGCTGGCCCAGGGCGTGGGCCAGGGGGTTGGTCACGGGCACGAAAGTCACGCACCCACGCTCGATGCGCCAGCGGCCCGCATCCAGTTCGGCCAGCGCACGGCCGATGGCCAACGGCCCGGCCACCTCGTTGCCATGCACGGCTCCCAGCACGATCAGGCGCGGACCGGGGCGCAGGCCATGGAACTGGTGCACGCGCAGGCTGCTCGGGCGTTCTGCAGGAGTAGAAGTCGCAGTCGGGGAGGACAGGTTGTCGGCCATGGTCAGTGCTTGGGGGGAGTCTTGTCGCGTCGGGACAGAGTGTCCCTCACCTCAATGCACCACCAGCCGGTTGCGCCCCTGGGCCTTGGCCTCGCGCAAGGCGTCGCGGGCCCGGGACAAGGCCTGGTCGATGGACTCGCCGGCGTGGTGCTCGGTCATGCCGGCAGACACCGTCACGCGCGCAGGCTCACCCGATGCGGTGGGCACCTGCATCGCCGTCACGCGTTCGCGCAGGCGCTCCACGCCCTGCCGGGCCAGCGGGCCGCGCGTGTCACACAACAGCAGCACAAAGGTCTCGCCCCCCCAGCGCCCCAACCGGTCGACGATACGCAGTGCGGCCTGGGCCTCCTGGGCAAACACGCGCAGCACGCGGTCCCCGGTGGCCACGCCATGGCGCTCATTGACGGCGCGAAAAGCGTCCAGATCCAGCAACGCGATGCAGAAGGCCTGCCCGGAGCGCACGCTGCGCTGGCGCTCACGCTCCAGCACCTCCTCCAGATGACGCCGGTTGAGCAGGCCGGTCAGGGCATCGCAAGTGGCGAGTTCCTCGATGCGCGCCAAAGCCTGCTTCAGCTCCAGGCGCTGCGCACGCATGCGGTGGCGCATCACGGTGATGCGCGCTGCCAACAGGGAGGCCGCGGGCATCATCGTAGCCACCATGATGAAGTGGCCCGCCTCCACCAGCGGCGGGTAGACCTTGGGCAACTGCCAGGCCATCAGCCCCATGGCACAGCCGAACAGCAGCACGGCATACACGCTCACCCACGCCATCTGCCTGGGCTTGGCGGCAAACAGCCCGAACATGAAGATCACCATCACGACGGGGAACACGGCGCCGCGCGCCGGGCCCAGCATGGCGTAGGCCCAGGCGGCCATGGTGAGCGCGTAGACCATCTGCGCGACGGTCAACGACGGGTCGGCCCAGCGCCTGGACCACCCGCTGCGGATCAGCACGAAGGCTCCCAGCAGACCTGCGAGGGAGACCAGGGTCCAGGCTCGGACGGAGGGCACGGTGGCAATGCCGATGGCCACAAAGTAGTGCACGGCCGCCACGGCAGAGCCCATGACGGCCATCGCGCGGCCAGACTGCGCCAGCCGCGCCCGTTGGGCAGGGTCGGTGGTGAGCAGCCAGTCGGTGAGGCCTCGGAACATCATGGGATGGCGCGGCAGCCGGCAGGGCCGACCACAAGGCGCGGAGCGTAACCCGTTTAGCGGCGCCTGGGCGGGGGCTCCAGATGATGCAGCGGCAACACGCCACCGGCCTTCACCTCGCCCAGGGAGAAGCTGGTGTGCATGTCCTTCACATTGGGCAGCTTGAACAAGGTTTCCATCGCCCAGCGCGAGTAGGCATCCAGGTCTGTGGCCAGCACGTGGAGCTCGAAAGTGCCAGCCCCGCTGATGTAGTGACAGGCCACCACCTCGGGGAGGCTGCGGATGCGGTCTTCCAGCTCCTGGGTGGCCACCGCGTTGTTGCGCTCGGCATCCACCCGCACGAAGGCCAGCACGCCCAGACCCACTTTGCGCCGGTCGATCTCGGCGCGGTAGCCGGTGATGTAGCCCTGCGTCTCCAGGCGCCGCACCCGGCGCCACGTGAGCGCCGGCGACAGGCCGATGCGTGTGGCCAGCTCGGCGTTGGACAGGCGCGCGTCGGCCTGGAGTTCGCGCAACAAGGCGAGGTCATAGCGGTCCAGCATGCCGGGTAGCCCGTCTTGGTCATCGCCTGCGGGAGCGCCCCGGGTTTTCCCTGAATGTTGCGTTTCTGGCGTCATCGTTGCGTGATTCTGACTTCGACGGAGAGATTGTTGCGTCGAACACCGATTTCGGGGCACGAGAAAGAAAGCACTTGATGACAACGAACCTCTAAACTGGCCCTGGCTCATGGCGGGGTGGCACAGACCCGTTCACCCAAGACAACACGCTCCGCCGCACGCAGCCCGCACGACCGCGCACCACCTGGAGGGGACCATGAACGCACCGCTGCCCGAAGACGTCCGTAAAGCCCTGGAAAGCGTCACGCTGGACGACAAGTACGCGCTGGAACACGGGCGCGCCTTCATGAGCGGGGTGCAAGCCCTCGTGCGCCTGCCCATGCTGCAGCGCCAACGCGACGCCCTGGCTGGCCTGAACACCGCCGGCTTCATCAGCGGCTACCGCGGCAGCCCGCTGGGCAGCTATGACCAGTCGCTGTGGCAAGCCAAGAAGCATCTGGCCGGCCAGAACATCGTCTTCCAGCCCGGCGTCAACGAGGAACTGGCCGCCACCGCCGTGTGGGGCACGCAGATGCTGGATCTGTTCCCGCAGTCGAAGAAGTTCGATGGCGTGTTCGGCATCTGGTACGGCAAGGGCCCGGGGGTGGACCGCTGCTCCGACGTGTTCAAGCACGCCAACATGGCCGGCACCTCACGCCACGGCGGCGTGATCGCCGTGGCCGGTGACGACCACGTGGCCAAGAGCTCCACCGCCGCGCACCAGAGCGACCACATCTTCAAGGCCTGCGGGCTGCCGGTGTTCTTTCCGTCGGATGTGCAGGGCATCCTGGACATGGGCGTGCACGCCTTCGCCATGAGCCGCTTCTCGGGCGTGTGGGCCGGAATGAAGACCATCCAGGAGGTGGTGGAGTCGTCCTCCAGCGTCACCGTGGACCCGGCGCGCGTGAAGATCGTGATGCCCGAGGATTTCGTCATGCCCGAGGGTGGCGTGCACATGCGTTGGCCCGATGGCGCACTCGACCAGGAAGCGCGCCTGTTCGACTACAAGTGGTACGCGGCGCTGGCCTACATCCGCGCCAACCGGCTGAACCACAACGTCATCGAGGGGCGCCAAGGCGGTGCGGGCGACCGCTTCGGCCTGATCGCCAGCGGCAAGGCCTACAACGACACCCGCCAGGCGCTGGCCGATCTCGGCCTGGACGACGACACCTGCCGGCAGCTCGGCATCCGTGTGCACAAGGTGAACGTGGTGTGGCCGCTGGAGGCCACGGCCACGCGCGAGTTCGCGCGCGGGCTGCAGGAGATCCTGGTGGTGGAGGAGAAGCGCCAGGTCATCGAGTACCAGCTCAAGGAAGAGCTCTACAACTGGCGCGACGACGTGCGCCCCAACGTGCTGGGCAAGTTCGACGAGCCCGAGGGCGACCTGTCGGGCGGTGAATGGATCCAGCCCAACCCCAGCAACCGCTGGCTGCTGCGCGCCAAGGCCGACCTGACGCCTGCGATCGTGGCCCAGGCCATTGCCAAGCGGCTGAAGAAGCTGGGCGTGCCAGCTGACATTGAACAGCGCATGAACGAGCGGCTGGCCATCATCGAGGCCAAGGAGCGCTCGCTCGCCGCTATCGACGTGCGCGGCGTGGACCGCCAGCCCTGGTTCTGCAGCGGCTGCCCGCACAACACCAGCACCCGCGTGCCCGAGGGCTCGCGCGCGGCCGCAGGCATCGGCTGCCACTTCATGGCGGTGTGGATGGGCCGCAGCACCGTCACCTTCAGCCAGATGGGCGGCGAGGGAGTGAGCTGGGTCGGCCAGGCACCCTTCAGCAAGGACACGCACATCTTCGCCAACCTGGGCGACGGCACCTACTACCACTCGGGCATGCTGGCCATCCGCCAGAGCATCGCCGCCAAGGTCAACGTCACCTACAAGATCCTGTTCAACGACGCCGTGGCCATGACCGGCGGCCAGCCCATCGACGGCACGCTGAAGGTGCCGGAGATGACGCGCGAGCTGGACGCCGAAGGCGCGCGGCGCATCGTGGTGGTGACCGATGAGCCGCAGAAGTACGACGACGCCGAGGTCAAGGCGCGCCTGGCGCCGGGCGTGACGGTGCGCCACCGCGACGAGCTGGACGCCGTGCAGCGCGAACTGCGCGAGATCGAGGGCTGCACCATCCTCATCTACGACCAGACCTGCGCCACCGAGAAGCGCCGCCGCCGCAAGCGCGGCACTATGGCAATACCGGCCAAGACCGTGGTCATCAACGAACTGGTGTGCGAGGGCTGCGGCGACTGTTCGGTGCAGAGCAACTGCCTGAGCGTCGAGCCGGTGGAGACCGAGTTCGGCCGCAAGCGCCGCATCAACCAGAGCACCTGCAACAAGGACTTCTCCTGCCTGAAGGGCTTCTGCCCGAGCTTTGTCACGGTGGAGGGCGGCACGCTGAAGAAGCCGAAGAAGGAGCAGCGCGGCGACCTCGCCAGCCTGCCTCCGATTCCCGAGCCGGTGCTGCCCGTGGCCGAAAGCGCCTGGGGCATCGTGGTGGGCGGCGTGGGCGGCACGGGCGTCATCACCATCGGTCAGCTGCTGGGCATGGCCGCGCATGTGGACGGCAAAGCCGTGGTCACGCAGGACTCAGGCGGCCTGGCGCAAAAGGGCGGCGCCACCTGGAGCCACGTGCAGATCGCCAACCGGCCGGAGGCCTTGTTCACCAGCAAGGTGGACATGGCCAAGGCCGACCTCGTGATCGGCTGCGACCCCATCGTCACCGCCAGCAAGGCCACGCTGGCCGTGGCCCATACCGGGCGCACCTACGTGGCGCTGAACAACCACGGCACGCCCACCGCGGCCTTCGTCAACAACCCGAACTGGCAGTTCCCCGAGGCCAGTTGCGAGGCTGCCATCGCTGGCGCCGTGGGCCGAGAGAGCCTGGGCGCCTTCGACGCTGAGGAGGTGGCGGTGCAACTGCTGGGCGACTCGATCTACACCAACCCCTTGATGCTGGGCTACGCGTGGCAGAAGGGGCGCGTGCCGCTGAGCCGTGCCGCGCTGCTGCGCGCCATGGAACTCAACGGCGTGCAGGTGCAGAACAACCACGCCGCCTTCGAGTGGGGCCGGCGCTGCGCGCACGACCTGGCCGCCGTGCAGGCGCTGTTCGCCGCGCGCCAGGTGATCGAGATCGTGAAGAAGCCTTCGGTGGATGAGCTGGTCAAGCGCCGCGTGGAGTTCCTCACCGGCTACCAGGATGCGGCCTACGCCGAGCGTTACCGTCAGGCCGTGGAGCGCGTCCGCGCAGCCGAGGCGGCACTGGGCAAGGGCACGGCGCTTTCAGAGGCGGTAGCGCGCTACCTGTTCAAGCTGATGGCCATCAAGGACGAATACGAGGTGGCCCGCCTGCACACCGACCCGGCCTTCGCCCGCAAGATCGAGAGCATGTTCGAGGGCAACTTCAAACTCGTGCACCACCTCGCGCCGCCGGCGATTGCCAAGCGCAACGCCAAGGGCGAACTCGTCAAGCAGCCCTTCGGGCCGTGGGTGCGCAAGGTCTTCCCGCTGCTGGCGCGCCTGAAGGGCCTGCGCGGCGGTGCGCTGGACCTCTTCGGCAAGACCGAGGAGCGCCGCATGGAGCGGCAGTTGCTGGCTGACTACGAGGCCTGCATCGCCGAGCTGCTGAAGAACCTGAACGCCGACAAACTGCCGCTGGCCGCCGAGATCGCCCGCATCCCCGAGGAGATCCGCGGCTACGGCCATGTGAAGGAGCGTCACGTCAAGGCCGCGCGGACCAAGTGGGACGGGTTGATGGGCAGGTGGCACGGCGCCTGACGAAGATCTGTGGTGACTGAGAAAGTAGCCGTGTCTAGCTCGGCAGAGTCTTGGCACGCCCTGGCAGAAGCTCGAAGGCAGCACCGGCCGAGACGGACCTTCGTGGTGGACGACGAATGCGTGGGCAGCGTGGACGAGAGCCACCTGACGGCGCTGCAGCCGTGGGGGCGCTGGATCGAGGTGCGGGCAAAGGCGGTGGTACTGGCCGCGGGGGCCGGAGAGCGCGACGCGGTGCTTGCTGAGGTCAATGCCCGCCTGCACGAACAGGGGCTGATCCGCGCGTGGCGCAACGAGCCCTTCCCGCTGTTGTCGCCCACGAGCGGGCGGGCGATGGCAGTGTTCGAGCGTGCGTCGGCACGCTTCTGGGGCACGCTCACGCTGGGAGCGCATTGCAACGGCTGGGTGGTCGGGCCGGATGGACAAGCTGCAGCCCTGTGGATCGCGCGCCGCTCAGCCACCAAAGCCACCGACCCCGGCAAGCTCGACAACCTGATCGGCGGGGGCGTCCCGTGGGGGCAGACCCCGTGGGAGGCCCTGGTCCGCGAGGGCTTCGAAGAAGCGGGTCTGAGCCCGGCGCAGATGGCACGCGCCACCCCCGGGCGCGTGATCGAACTGGACCGCGATGTGCCGGAAGGCCGGCAGTTCGAACGCCTTCACGTGTTCGACCTCCAGTTGCTGGAGGCTGAATGCCCCGTCAACCAGGATGGTGAAGTGGCTGAGGTGGGTTTGTGGTCAATCCACCACACCTGCGCCGCCGCGGCCACCGACGAGATGACGGTGGACGCAGCCCTCGTGACGCTGGACTTCCTGTTGCGGCGCCAGCTCCTCGCGCCGCCCGAAGCCGCTTCCACCCTCGAGGAACGCCTGGCCAAGCTGTGCACTGGCGCACCTTGAAGCGCCTGCGGCGGCACAGGACACCGAGGCCGGAGCCGGGCCCTGTGGCAGACACCCGGCAGCCGTGCCGCCGGCCGCCCCCAGCACTGGGGTAAACCCGGCTTGCGGCGGCTCTAACCGCACGACACAGTGCCCGGTCTCAATTGTCCTAGACATGGGACAACTATGCTGTCGAATCTTGTTCGTCTGATCTGATTTTTTCAGTCCATCCCCTCCAAGGAGTCCGCTCGATGACCTCACCCCTCCAATCGGGCGCGCCGCGCCGCAGCTTTCTGAAGCACGCTTCGGCTGGCGCCGTGGGCGCCGCCGCCATGGCCGCCCCCATGGTCAGCAACGCGCAGACCGTGAGCCTGCGCTTCCAG
>CAISJH010000594.1 GCA_903885585.1 uncultured beta proteobacterium | reverse complement strand
GCGGCGATTGAAGGCGGAGTCCACGGCCACTTCGAAGACGCCCTGGGCGTTCTTCTTGACTTCGGCCACCGTCACGCCGTGGCAGTCCACCTCGATGTCCACCTCGCCCGCCGGCCGGGGGCTGGCGGTGGGGCCGTTGGCATGCAGCACCCAAGGGGTGATGTACTCGTGGTTCATCGCCAGCAGGGCACGGTCATTGCCGTTGTCATCACGCTGGCCGCTGGCCGACAAGCCGTAGTACTGGATGCCGTCGTGGCAGTCGCCTACGCGCTTGTCGTAGCCCGTGTCGGTACCGTCGTTCTTGTAGGCAGAAACGCCGGTGGCCAGCGGGTCGCCGCAGGCCAGGATGACGCGTGCGGTGTAGCCGGCGGGCACAGTATTGGTGTCAGCCAGGGTCTTGGCGACTGCAGTGAAGCCCAGCAGGGTGGCAGTGGGCGCAGTGGGCGCAGCCGGTGCCGCAGCCACGGGGTCGTCACCGCCACCGCAGGCGGTCAGGGCCACGGGGGCGAACATCGCGGTGAGGGCGCCGCCCAGGCCGCCGCGCAGCACATTGCGCCGGCTCAGACCTGAGTTCAGCACCTGTTGAAAGGTGGGGTTGGCAGACTGGTTGTTGTCTTGATCATCGGGGTCGACAAAGGTGTCGTTCGGCAGATGGGGGACGGTGAGGCTCCTCGGTGGTGGGAAAGCCTCATCATCGAAACGCTCTGTGAACTTCCGATGAAGGAAGTGTGAAAGCAGCGTCATCGATACGTCATGCAGGTGACATGGTCTCCCTGGTGCCAACAGGCATTTGCTCTTCCTGGCTCGCAATGAACCGTATAAACTGTATAAACAGTTTCCCGGATCAGCCCATACAGGAGCTCATCATGAAGTCAGCATCAGTTCGTGCAGCCTCGGCAGCGAGTCCCGCAATACCTGTGGCCAAGCCGGCAATCAAGCCGTCAGCCAAACCGCCAGTCAAAACCGTTGCCAAGCCTGCGGCCAAGGCGCCGGCCCAAGTGGCTCCAAAGTCCACTGCGCGAGGGGCCACTCAGGCCGCCAAGAAGGCTGCCGCCAAAGAGCCTGCGTCAACCCCGGCGCCTGCACCTGCTTCGCCCGAAAAACCGGTCAAGCCCGCGAAAGTACGCCTGGTGCGCGACAGCTTCACCATGCCCGAAGTGGACTTTGCTCTGGTGGCGGTGCTCAAGGCCAGGGCACTGGGCATGGGCCGAGCGACCAAGAAGAGCGAGTTGCTGCGAGCCGGTCTGCAGCTGCTCAATCAGCAGGAGCCCAAGGTGCTGTTGGCGGCGCTGGACCGCCTGCAGCCCATCAAGACAGGTCGCCCCAAGCGAGGCGATTGATCCTTGCGGCGTGGTTGGCGGGACTGGGACGCTACGGCTTCCCGTCTCGCACTCTTCGCAGGACTCGCCACGCGATCATTCCCGTGACGACGCCGATCAGCCCGAGCATCCACCAGAACCCCGACGGGGCTTCGGCCAGGGGAATGCCGCCGACGTTCATGCCGAACAGGCCTGACGTCAGGTTGATGGGCAGGGCCAGCACGGTGACCATCGTCAGCATGAACAGGCTTCGGTTGTTCTCCTCGGCCACCTTGGTGGCTGACTCATCCTGCATCAGCTTGATGCGGTCCTGCAGTGCGGCGATGTCGCGCAACACGAGCGAAAACTCCTCGTTGGCCTGCGTCAGCTGTTGAAGATCATCGCCTGACATCCAGCCCGGGGGGCGGGCGAGCACGCGCGCCAGCGCGCTGGGTTCCGGCGTGAGCAGCCGCTGCAGGCGCACCATCAGTCGCCTCAATCCCGCCAGCTCGGTGCCGTGACGTTGATGCCGTCCCGCAAGAACTTCGTCCTCGATGTCGTCCAGCCTCTCGGAGGCGCGCCGCAGAATCCGTTGCAGCTCGTCAGCCTGGTCGCGCAGCAGGTGGTCCAGCAGGTCCACGCTGCTGCCCAGTGAAACGCCTCTGCGCACGGCGGTGCGCAACCGATCCACTGAACGCAGCGGCCTTCGTCGGGCCGACACCACCAGCCGCTTGCTCACGCTCACCCACAGCGTCTCCACCTCCTGCGCGTCAAAGCTGAAGTCGAAGGTCACATCGTTCAAGACGGCAAACAGCGCGTCTTCGTCTCGCTCGATGCGGGCCGACCTTGAGCCATCAACCAATGCGTCGAAGAAACTTTCGCTCAACCCGGCGTGGGCTCGCAGCCAGCGCAGGCTGGCGGTGTGACTGAGATTCATGTGCAACCACACGAATCCCGTCAAGTCGCCGCCCATCAACTGAGCTGCGTCCGCGGTGGAGTTCAGTGCGCGGGCTGTTCCCGCGGCGTCGAAGTGATAGCCACAGATGAGGCCGTCATCGGCCCGTTGATCCAGGGTGCTCAAGTGCGAAGCGTCTGCAAGGGTCATCGGATAGAGGTGCCAAGGGTCAGAGTTTGGGTGCAGGCAGGGGTCAGTCGCTGTTGAGCGGGACCAGATGCTTATGTCAGAACGAGATGACATCTTGATGAAGGTGCCGCATCGGCTCGTCTGACGCATGGTCACATCAGCGTCACTTCCGCCGGGCAGCATTCCAGGAACGTAGAACGGGGCCCTGGCATGGATGAAGACGCCGCCATCAAGATTGACGTCCGCACGGTATGGATCTCCGACCTGCACCTGGGCACGCCGGGTTGTCAGGCACAGGCGCTGCTGGACTTTTTGCGCGATACACGCTGCGAGACGATCTATCTGGTGGGAGACATCATCGACGGCTGGCAATTGAGACGCAGCTGGTACTGGCCTCAACTGCACAACGATGTGGTGCAGAAGCTGC
>CAISJH010000593.1 GCA_903885585.1 uncultured beta proteobacterium | reverse complement strand
GGGCTTTTTTCTCGGCCGCCCATGCCCATCCCGCCCTCCTCGCCACACCGTCGGCTCAAGCACCGGCGCAGCATCAGCGTGGAGGTGTTTGCCAGAGAAGACGGGCTGTGGGAGGTGGATGCCCTGCTGACAGACGTGAAGACCCGAGATGCCCCGATGGTGGACAGCGTGCGGCCTGCGGGCACGCCTATTCACCAACTGCTGCTGCGCCTGGTCGTCAACAGTCAACTCGACGTCCTGGAGGCTGGTTCGGCCTCTGAGTGGTCGCCCTACCCCGATCACTGCGGGCAGCATGGCGATGCCTATGCTGCGCTGGCCGGCCTGAACCTGGGCAAGGGCTTTCGCAAGGGCGTGAACGAGCGACTGTCGGGCGTGCAGGGCTGCACCCACCTCACCGAACTGGCACAGGTGCTGCCAACTGCCGTCATCCAGGGTCTGGTGGGCGAAGTCATCCACCCCCGGGGCGATCGCCCCGGCGACCCCAAGCCCTTCCAGCTGGACCGCTGCCACGCGCTGCGTACCGACGGCGAGGTGGTTCGCCTGCACTACCCCCGCTGGGCGCGTCAGCCCGGTGCCAACCAGAGCACAGACAATCCTACCGCGGTGATAGCCACGGCTGCCACCTGAGACGCCGGACCCGCCGTCACCAGACCACCCGATACCCGCCTGTTGTCCACACCCCAAGAGCAAACGCGAGGAGGCCCATGAAAATCCACGAATACCAAGGCAAGGAAGTGCTGCGCCAGGCCGGCGTGCCAGTGCCCCGCGGCATCCCCGCCTTCACTGTGCAGGAGGCCGTCGAAGCGGCCCAGAAACTGGGCGGCAGCGTCTGGGTCGTCAAGGCCCAGATCCACGCCGGTGGCCGCGGCAAGGGCGGCGGCGTGAAGCTCGCGCGCTCGATCGACGAGGTCAAGACGCTGTCCGGCCAGATCCTGGGCATGCAGCTCAAGACCCACCAGACCGGCCCCGAGGGCCAGAAGGTGCGCCGCCTGCTCATCGAAGAAGGCGCCGACATCAAGAAGGAGTACTACGTCGCCGCGCTGACCGACCGCGCCACGCAGAAGGTGGCCGTGATGGCCAGCTCCGAGGGTGGCATGGACATCGAGGAAGTGGCGCACAGCACGCCCGAGAAGATCATCAAGGTCTTCGTGGACCCGCTGACCGGCATGACCGACGCCCAGGCCCAGGAACTGGCCGATGGCAT
The DNA here is from genome assembly GCA_903885585.1 of uncultured beta proteobacterium. Lineage (GTDB taxonomy): Bacteria > Pseudomonadota > Gammaproteobacteria > Burkholderiales > Burkholderiaceae_C > Rubrivivax. Next base: position 8,960 of record CAISJH010000593.1, on the reverse strand, counting down.
CGGCGTGCCCGCGGCCAGCCAGGCGCAAGCCAAGGACGTGTTCCAGAAGCTCTATGCCTGCTACATGGTCACCGACGCCAGCCTGGCCGAGATCAACCCGCTGATCCTGGAAGGTAACGGCAATATCAAGGCCTTGGACGCGAAGTTCAACTTCGACTCCAACGCCCTGTTCCGTCACCCCGAAATCGTGGCTTACCGCGACCTGGACGAGGAAGACCCGGCCGAGGTAGAAGCCAGCAAGTTCGATCTCTCCTACATCAGCCTGGACGGCAACATCGGCTGCCTGGTCAACGGCGCGGGCCTGGCCATGGCCACCATGGACACGATCAAGCTGTTCGGGGGGGAGCCGGCCAACTTCCTGGACGTGGGCGGCGGCGCGACGGCCGAGAAGGTCACCGAGGCCTTCAAGATCATGCTGGCCAACCCCAAGGTCAAGGGCATCCTGGTCAACATCTTCGGCGGCATCATGCGCTGCGACACCATCGCTGAGGGCGTGATGGCCGCCTGCAAGGCCGTCAACCTGACCGTGCCGCTGGTGGTGCGCATGAAGGGCACCAACGAAGACCTCGGCAAGAAGATGCTGGCCGAATCAGGCCTGCCCATCATCAGTGCCGACACGATGGCTGAAGCGGCGACCAAGATCGTCGCGGCCGTGAAATAAGCGTCCGAGGGAACACCAGCATGAGCATCCTGATCAACAAGGACACCCGGGTCATCACCCAGGGCATCACCGGCAAGACCGGTCAGTTCCACACCCGCATGTGCCGGGACTACGCCAACGGCAAGAACTGCTTTGTCGCCGGCGTCAACCCCAAGAAGGCCGGCGAAGACTTCGAAGGCATTCCCATCTACGCCACGGTCAAGGACGCGGCGTCCGCCACGGGGGCCACCGTCAGCGTGATCTATGTGCCGCCCGCCGGGGCTGCCGCTGCCATCTGGGAGGCGGTGGAGGCTGACCTGGACCTGGCCGTGTGCATCACCGAAGGCATTCCCATCAAGGACATGCTGGAAGTGCGCAACAGGATGTTGGCCAAGGAAGCCGCCGGTGGCAAGCGTACGCTGCTGCTGGGCCCCAACTGCCCAGGCACCATCACGCCTGAGGAGATCAAGATCGGCATCATGCCCGGCCACATCCACCGCAAGGGCCGCATCGGCGTGGTCAGCCGCTCGGGCACGCTGACGTATGAGGCCGTGGCGCAGCTCACCGAGATCGGCCTGGGCCAGTCCAGCGCCGTGGGCATCGGTGGCGACCCCATCAACGGCCTGAAGCACATCGACGTGATGCGCATGTTCAACGACGACCCCGACACCGACGCCGTCATCATGATCGGTGAGATTGGCGGGCCAGACGAAGCCGAGGCCGCGCGCTGGTGCAAGGCCAACATGAAGAAGCCCATTGTCGGGTTCATCGCCGGGGTCACCGCGCCCCCGGGCAAACGCATGGGCCACGCTGGCGCGCTGATCTCCGGCGGCGCCGACACGGCCGACGCCAAGCTCGCCATCATGGAAGAGTGCGGCTTCAAGGTCACGCGCAACCCGTCGGAGATGGCCAAGCTGCTCAAAGCCATGCTCTGAGCAGCTGTGGACGCCGCTAGCACAGCCGCCCGATGGGCGGCTGTTTTTCTTTGGCCGGGGCATCGGTGGCTTCCACCACTTGGGAGGGTACTACCCCACTAAAATTCCGGTTTTTCCGGAGTTTTCGATATGGACATGTTCATGACCCCCGAGTTCTGGGTGGCCGTGGGTCAGATCATCATGATCGACATCCTGCTGGGGGGCGACAACGCCGTGGTCATCGCCCTGGCGTGCCGCAAATTGCCGGCCAAACAGCGCGCGCAAGGCATTCTGTGGGGTACAGCGGGTGCGATCCTGCTGCGCGTGGTGCTGATCTTCTTCGCCCTGCAGTTGCTGGCCATACCCTTCCTCAAACTGGTGGGTGCCGTGCTGCTGGTGTGGATCGGTGTGAAGCTGCTGCTGCCCGAGGAGGGTGATGGTCACGGCGAGATCGCCGCCAGCGACAAGCTCTGGGCCGCCGTCAAGACCGTGATCGTGGCCGACCTCGTCATGAGCGTGGACAACGTCATCGCCATCGCCGGCGCGGCCGAGTCCGCCGGCGGCGACCACACCATGCCGCTCGTCATCTTCGGCCTGGTGGTGAGCATCCCTATCATCGTGTGGGGCAGCCAGCTGGTCATCAAGCTGATGGACCGCTTCCCGCTGGTCATCACCGTCGGCGGCATGCTGCTGGGCTGGATCGCCGGCACCATGGCGGTCACCGATCCGGCCGTCATCGGCTCCATGCCACTGGAAGCCGCCACGGCCAAAGATGCAACCCCCGACGTGCTGGCTTCGGTACGGTATGGCGCGGGTGTGGCCGGCGCACTGCTGGTGTTGGCTATCGGCAAGGTGCTGGCCAGCCGCAGGCAGGCCGCCGCCTGAACCGGCTCGGTCCCCTGGCGGTGCTTCATCGATGAAGGCGGGTGACGCCGCGGGGCCCTTCCGGCTGGTGGAGCCGGTGGGCGCCGGGGCCATGGCTGAGGTGTGGCTGGCGGTAGACGGTCGCTCCGGCCAGGAAGTGGCCATCAAGCTGATGCGCCAGGCGGCAGACCCGCACCATGCCCGGGAGCTTGAGCAACGCTTCCTCGCGGAGCCGCGCACCGCGCGTTTGCTGCAGCACCCGGACATCGTGTCGGTGCTGGACGTGGGCCGCACCGCTGCGGGTCAGCCGTGGATGGCGCTGGAGTGGCTGACCGGCCAGCCCCTGACCCTGTACTGCGTCGCAGCCCATCGCCTCTCCGATAGGGTGGTGCTCGGGTTGGGGCAACGCGTGGCCAGCGCCCTGGGGCACGCGCACCAGCGTGGGGTCATCCACCGCGACATCAAGCCCGACAACCTGATGTTCGACACCGCGACGGGCCAGTTGAAGATCACTGACTTTGGCGTCGCGCGGGCCGAAGACACGGGCGCGACGCAGACCGGCATGGTGCTGGGCACACCCGCCTACATGGCGCCGGACCAGTTGGCCGGCGCCACAGCCAGCGCCGCCGGTGACCTCTATTCGCTGGGGGTCGTGCTGTTCGAACTGCTGACATCGCGCCGACCGGTGGAAGCCAGCTCGCTGGGGGAATGGCTGCGACGCATCAGCCAGGAGCCGGCCACGCCGCTGCTGAGCTTGCGGCCCGACCTGTCTTCAGACATCGCGCAAGTGGTGGATCAGTTGCTGGAGCGCGACCCGGCACGCCGGCCGGCGCTTGCCGAGGATGTGGCCCTGGCCCTCGAGCGCAGCCAGCAGGCCCTACTGAGTCAGTGATGAAGCACGCGGCCCCCCACCCCCACCCGTCCCCCTCCCAGCGATCGACCAGGATCTTCCGGGTTACGCGGCACAATCCGTGCATTGTGAGACTTCCCCATCGCGACGACGCAGGTTCAGCCCCGCGAAGCCTCCATGACGCTTGAGTTTGCCTACGCGCTGGACACCGGCCGAGCACGCAAGAACAACGAAGACTCCGTGGCGCTGGATGCCCAGGCGCAAGTAGCGGTGCTTGCGGACGGCATGGGCGGCTACAACGCCGGTGAGGTGGCTGCGGGCATGGCCACGTCGATCGTGTGCACGAGCTTGGCCAAGTGGCTGGACCAGAACTCGGAGTCCGCGCCAGGAGATGTGGGCGCCGCCATGGCTGGCGCGGTGGACCAAGCCAACCGGGCCATCTTCGACGCCGCGAACAGCAACCCCCAGTTCAGCGGCATGGGCACCACGCTGGTGATGGCTGTGCTGCTTGACGGCCGACTGATGGTGGGGCACGTGGGAGACTCCCGGGCGTACCGGCTGCGGGGCGGCCAGCTGCAGAGGCTGACCCGCGATCACTCACTGCTGCAGGAGCAACTGGACGCGGGCCTCATCACCCCCGCCCAGGCCGCCCGCTCGGTGAACCGCAATCTGGTCACACGCGCCATTGGCGTGGATGCTGATGTGACGCTCGAGATCCGCGAGCACGCGCTTGAAGACCAGGATCTCTTGCTGCTTTGTTCAGACGGGTTGACCGACATGGTCGACGACCAGGGCATCACCGACGTGCTGTGCCACACTCACTCCTCGCTGCAGGCCGCGTGCGATACGCTGGTGAATGTCGCCAACGACGCAGGCGGAAGGGATAATATTTCCGTGGTGCTGGTTCGCGCATCAGGAGCGCCTGCCAACGCCACTCGGCCTTGGTGGTCGTTCCGACGCTGAGCGCTGCGCACAGGCCCGCACAGGGCGGAACGGGTCATGAGGTAGGCTGAATGAGCAAGCTGGTGATTTCGCTGGACGGCGTGGTGATCAAAGAGGCCTTGATCGCCAAGGAGAAGACCACGCTGGGCCGGCGGCCCTACAACGACATCGTCATCGACAACCTCGCAGTGAGCGGTGAGCATGCCCTGCTTCACATGGTGGGCGCTGAGGTCGTCATTGAAGACCTCAACAGCACCAACGGCACCTACATCAACGGCAAGGCCATCAAGAAGCAGCAGCTGTCCAACAGCGACATCATCGAGATCGGCAAGTACAAAATCAAGTTCCTGGCCACCGGCGCTGCGGAGTCCGATCGTTCGATGATGGTGGACCGCGGTGGGCCCGTGACGGTACCGGCCTCGGATTTTGGCCTGCTCAGCGCACCCGATCAGCCCGAGACCCCTGCCTCCATCCGCGTGCTCAACGGCGCGGCCGCTGGCCGCGAGGTGCTGCTCACCAAGGAAAAGACCACCCTGGGCAAGCCCGGGGTGCAGGTCGCTGCCATCCAGAAGCGGGGCACCAGTTACGTCTTTTCGCACCTCGAAGGGACTTTGCGGCCCAGCGTCAATGGCGTGCCCGTATCCGGCGACGGGCTGCCCTTGAGAAACGGCGACGTGATCGAACTGGCGGGCACGCGCATGCAGTTCATCAACGCCTGACCACACCGCGGTTCATCGGCACCCCACTTTGGCAAAGTGTGATGAACTGCACGGTGGCGTAACCCGCTGATTCCTCGCCAGCACCTGGTGTTTGGCGTATTGCGTATCTTTGCGACGGGTTGCAAGCTCAGCCAAGCGGGCAAAGGGAGGCCCTCGATGACCCAAGAACACCGCCCCAACGCCGCCGAGCTCCAGGTCAGGGTACTGGGCTGTTCGGGTTCCATTGCGGCGGGCTGCCGCACCACGTCGTTCCTGGTCGATGCTGACATTCTGGTTGACGCTGGCACGGGCGTGGGCGACCTCACGCAAGAGGAAATCGCCGGTATCGACCACATTTTCCTCAGCCACAGCCACCTCGACCATGTGTTCGCCGTGGGGCTGCTGGCTGACACCGGCCTGCGCCTGCGTGAAGCGCAGAAGCGCCCGCCTGTGCAGGTGCACGCCCTGCCGCAGACCTTGGATGCCCTGCGCCAGCACATCTTTAACGGGGTGATCTGGCCCGATTTCACCCGCATTCCCAGCCCCAGCCAGCCGGCACTGGCCTTTGGGGAGTTGGCTGTGGGTCAACGCATGGAGGTGGCCGGGCGGTACATCGAGGTCCTGCCGGCCGCGCACACGGTGCCTGCCGTGGGTTTTGCCATCACTGCAGCACCGCATGCACCCGCCTGGGTCTACACCGGCGACACCGGCCCCAACCCCGCGCTGTGGCAAAGGCTGACCACCCTTCCCGTACACACCCTGGTGATCGAAACCGCCTTCAGCGATGACGAAGAAGCGCTGGCCCGGATCAGCCAGCACCTGTGCCCCACCCTGCTGGAAGCCGAGCTGCGCGCGCTGGGGGGCGATGTCAACGTGCTGATCACGCACATCAAGCCGGGGGAAGTGGACGCAGTGATGCGCGAGATTGCGACACACGCCAGCGCACGCCGGGTGCGCGCGCTGATGGCCGGTGAAGTGTTGACGATTACTGGCTCAAATTGACCAGAAGTGACAATTCACGTCAATTTCTGAATACATCAATTGCTCGACTCTCGCACTGACGCCTCGTAAAGGCTCCACTACGGCCGCTTTTCATGTCAACATCAACCCACGCAGTGCTGGCGCGATCTTTGCGTTCACCTATGCGCATAGTCAACCGGGCGATGGCCCTTTGTAAGGAGAGAGAGATGAAAAAGCGTATCCAGAAGGGCTTCACGCTCATCGAACTGATGATCGTGGTGGCCATCATCGGTATCTTGGCAGCAGTGGCGTTGCCGGCGTACAAGGACTACACGACCAAGGCGAAGTGGGCCGATAACAACTCCTCCATTGCCAGCCTGAAGGCGGCCATCGCCGACTGCCTGAACCAGAAGGCTGGCGTTCTTGCCGACTGCGACACCTTGGCAGAGCTCACGACCGTCACTGGATTTTCGACGTTGCCAACCGTGAAGTACGGAACCCCTACCATCACGGCAACCACGGCCGCGATCGTTGTCACCGGCACTTCTGAAGTTGGCAGTTGCGTGGTGACTTGGACACCGACCGTCACCGCCAGTTCCATCAGTTGGGCGGGTGTCACTTCGGGAACGAGTTGCGGTAAGGCACAGACCGGCATCTGAGCATGGGCTGTGGGCCTGATCTGACCTGGCGCGCCAAGTCAGCGTGTTTAACACCACTGCGAGGGCCCGGTTTCGCCCGCAGTCTGCTGATGGTGACTTAGGTTAACTGTGTGAAGGCGTGTGGGGCTTGTCCCCACCTCCTTCTCATCGGCCTCGGGCACGCGGCCGATCAGTGCAACGGTCTTGCAGCCACTTCCCTCAGACTGACCACAGGGCCGCGAGGAGCGGCCCTGCTTGCGACTGGCGTAGCTAGGCGCCTGCAAGTGGAGACCGAGAGATAGTTGGCGCCACCGAACATACTTGCCCAAAGTCAGAAAAGCTTGGCAGCCATCGTCTGCCCGGGGCTCGTTCATGTCGCAGCGCAGGTCAGCAGACTCGTCATCCGAGCGTGATGCGGCTTTGTTGAACCTCTGGCGCCACGACATCGACTAAGCTGTGTTCGACTGAGCTCACCGGGCACCATCACCTGCCCCCCCAAAGAAGTTGTCCATGTACGCCGCCAGCCACCGCAAGGGCATGGCCATCCCGAGCTCGCTGTTCTTCACAGCCATCGTCGCCTCGGTGCTGCTCGCGTACAACACGTCGCCATCGACAACGTTTTTCAACCAGGTGCTGGCTCTTGGGCTCTGGGGTGCGCTAGCTCTGGCGATGGCCTCGAATGCTGCGGAGCACCAGACCGCAGGGCAAGACAGGCTGGTCTCGCTCTGGCCAGCGATGGCGGCCTTGCTCTTGGCGGGTGTGGGGACGTTCATGCCCCAGAGCGCTGTCTGGCAAGCCATCTCGCTTGCTGCCAGTGCCGCGTGTACATGCGCGGCGGCCGCGGTGGCTTTGCATGCGGGGGGGCAGGGCGGCCAGTGTGTCTGGCGGCTCAGCCTTGCGCTCTCATTTCTCACGGCTTGGCTCATCGCCGGCCTGGCAAGCTCAGGCGTCGCGCTGGTTCAAGTCTTCGCCCCCAGTTGGCCCGACGGCGACGTCATCGCGCATTCCTCAGTCGCCGGTCGAGCGGTTGGCAATCTGCGTCAACCCAACCATCTGAGCAGCGTCCTGCTATGGGCCGCCATCGCGTTGGTGGGCTGGATGGAGATCCGACGACTTTCGACAGACCTCGGCGCTGCGCGCGAAGCGGCCCAGATTGGTCGACCGCCGCGCCACTGGATGCAGGTGACGTCCTGGCTCTGTATGGCCCTCTTCATCTGGGCCATCGTCCTCACCGCCTCGCGCACTGGCCTGGTAGGGGTGGCGCTGCTGGCCTTGTGGGGCTTGGCCGACCGGCGACTGTCTCGCGGCAGCCGCTGGTTGCTGATCGCCACCCCCGTGATGTACGCCATCGCCTGGTGGGGCATGGCCTGGTGGGCGCAGGCTTCAGAGCACACCTTTGGCGGCCAGCAACGCTTGGCTGAAGGTGACATCTCGGGTTCGCGCTTTCGGATCTGGGCCGATGCGCTGCAGTTGATCGCCGCGCACCCGTGGACCGGTGTGGGCTGGGGCAACTTCAACTTTGCATGGTCATTGACGCCTTTTCCCAATCGCCACACGGCCTTCTTCGATCACACGCACAACCTGCCGCTGCAGCTCGCCGTGGAGCTGGGCGTGCCGATGGCGCTGCTGATCTGCGGCCTGCTGCTCTGGGCGCTGTGGCAGGCCTGGCAGCGGGCCCGGGCCGCGGAGCCTGCGGCCTCGGCCGCCGGCCGATGCGCGGTGATGATGATCGTGCTGATCGGGCTGCACAGCCTGCTGGAGTACCCGCTCTGGTACGCCTACTTCCTGCTGCCCACGGCGTTTGTGTGGGGCTTTGCGCTGGGTCTACCACCGGCAAGAAGAGGAACGCCAACCGGCCAGCAGGCTTCGAAAAGGGTATCGGGAGACATGGACGAAGCTCCAGCCAGCAATGACGCTGCTGACTCGAGCGTACCGGCTGGAGGCCAGAACCTGACAGCCCGTCCCGATACTCGCAGCCAAGGCCAACAGGCGCAGCCTCAAGGGGTCGGCGAGCGGTCCAGCCGCCTGAAGTCATGGCCTCTGGCCCTGGCCGGCGCCTTGTGCGTGGCCGGTGCGGTGTTCTCCGTCTTCGACTACCTGCGGGTGGCGGACATCTTCGAGGCCCGCCCCGGCGCGGCCCCGCTCGAGCAACGCATCGAGGGCGGAAAGCACAGCCTCTTCTTCGCCCACCACGCCCATTACGCTGCGGCAACCATCAGCGACACACCTGGGCAGGAAATGGCCTCGTTTGACATCGCCTCGCACCACCTGCTGGACACGCGGCTGATGATGGCCTGGGCCAAGGGCTTTGCCGAGGTGGGTGACCTGGAGCGGGCACGTCACCTGGCCGAACGCCTGCGGGAGTTCCGCAACCCAGCCTCGGCCGAGTTCTTTGCCGAGTGCGACAAGGCGCGCAGCGAGGGCCTGGCGCCATCGGCCTGGCCCTTCCAGTGC